>NZ_JDST02000057.1:0-49488 GCF_000584975.1 Candidatus Accumulibacter cognatus
TTGCGGAGATCACCTTAAACCTGGTCTGGCCGACGGTGGCACTACTTTTCGTTACGCCAGTCGCGCAGCGTTTCCTTGCGCGGCAGGGGGGCATCCTTGTTGGCACGACGATCGTGGATGAGCGGCAGCGCGGCACCGAGAACGAAAACGATGCAGAGGCCAAAAATGATCCAGCCTGCGTTCATGGTCCTCCATTTTCGGTGAAGGAAACAGAGATAGATGACTGGCCAGAAGTCACTGACCGTTCTTGGTTACTCGCTGAAAAAGTCCGCGCAAAGTGCTCTGAATGTCGGCAGGCAGGAGGACGACCTTGGCGTTGTCGGATTCAGCGATCTTGCTGAGACTGGTGATGTATTTCTCGCCGAGCAGGTAGAGCATCGGCAGTTCGTTGTCGCCAAAAGCACGATTCACCTTCGTGATCGCCTGCGAGGATGCTTCGGCAAGGGTCACCTGCGCTGCGGCATCGCGTTTGGCGGATTCCAGGCGTGCTTCGGCGGTGAGGATCATCGACTGCTTCTCGCCTTCGGCACGGGTGACCATCGCCTTGCGTTCCCGCTCGGCCGAGGCCTGCATTTCCATCGCGCGCTGCATCGACTGCGAGGGTTTGATGTCCTGGATTTCGACCGATTTGACGGTCAGTCCCCAGTCCAGCGCTTCGTCGGCAACGCCGGCTTTGAGACGCGCCTTGATGGTATCCCGCGACGACAGTGCCTGGTCGAGTTCCATTTCCCCGACGATCGAGCGTAGGGTGGTCATGATCATGTTGCGGATCGCTTCAGAGTAATCCTGAACGCCATAGACGGCTTTCACCGGGTCGGTGACCTTGATGAAGGCGATGGCGTTGACCACAATCACCGCATTGTCGCGCGTGATCACCTCCTGCTCCTGGACATCGAGAATGATGTCCTTGGTGGTGACCTTGTAGGAGACGATATCGATGTAGGGAATGATGAAGCGCAGTCCTGGCAGCAGCGTGCTGTGGTACTTGCCGAGGCGCTGCACGATCCACTCCTCGCCTTGCGGAACGATACGAACGCCATTGGCGACGGTAACCGCGACAAAAATGAGGAAAACGATCGAAAATATGGTCATGCCGGTCATCTTGCTTGCTCCACTTTGATGTAACTGCCTTCAACCGCGACGATGCGAACCCGCTCACCCGCCCCGATCGCCGTATCGGCGTAACACTCCCACACGTCGGCGCCGAGAATCGGTTTCTGAAAACGCACCTGAGCGCGGGTTTCCGGGGTGACTCCAGAGACCAGGATGCCGACTTCACCGCCCACGTTGGCAGCCGAGGTGCCGACAGCGGTCCTTGTGCGCGGCTTGAGATAGCGAAACCAGAGACCGACCAGCATTGCCGAGAGCGCCGCCCAGAGCAGGAACTGGCTGGCCAAGGAGAGCTCAGGCACGGCCAGCAGGATGACGCCGACGGCTGCTGCCGCGATGCCGAACCAGACCAGAAAAAATGCTGGGATGGCCATTTCGGCCATCGTCAGGCTCAGTCCGAGGACCATCCAGTGCCACCATTCGGGCGAAAACATCGCGCATTTCTCCTTCTGTCCGTACGCTCCGGATGGCGGCGGCACATCGCCGCAGTACCTGCAACCACCGATCAGCCGTGCCGGGATACAGGTCGATTAGACGCCATAACGCCGCTGCAGGCAAGTCACAGCATGAATATCACTGCCTTTTGCGGAAACACCGCATGACGGAACCCGATTCGGAATGTTCCCTGCGTTCCCCCGTGAACTGGCGCAAGGCGCAAGCTCTCCGCCAAACTTCAGCCGAGTTCGCGCGCCACGACCGCCACCGAGCCAGCGTCGGGCAGGCTGGCCAGTTGCGAGAGGATGTAGTCCTTGACCAGCGCCAGCAGTTCATCCACGCGCGCTGGCGGCATGCCGATTTCCTCGGCCACGCCGCGCACTGCTGCCAGTTCATCGGTAGTCAGCGCGCCGTCGGCATAGGCGACCATCAGACAGGTGGCAATCACCAGGTCGCGCTCCGCCGCCTCGCTGAAGATGCCGGCGAATTCACCCGTCTGTCCGGTCGCTTGCAGGCTGTCGAATGCCGGCCAGTCGACGCGGTCGTCGCAACCGCTGTCATGGAACCAGCGAATCAGGGCCACTTCCTCGGCGGTCCTGACGCCATCGACATGCGCGATGCGCAACAGCAGGCGGGTCGCGGCGATGCTCTGGCCGGCATCGAGGGATACGTTTTCGAGCAGGGGGAACATACGAACTCCTTCAAGGTTGGATCTGACGCCGCAGTTCGGCGAGTCGTTCCTGCACCTCGCGCGCGGACAGCGACCGGAAGCGTTGCGGCAACAGCGAGCGCCGCGAGGTTTCGGCCACCGCGAGCATTTCCATGTAGCCCACCATGGCCGTTTCCTGCGGTGGCATGAAGTCCTCGATGGCGCGCGCGAGGACCTCCCGGCTGACGGCCGGGGTAGCCGCGGCGCCGGTTCGTACGCGCGCATCGGGGGGCGAAGGAAGGGGCGAATCGATCCGCTGCGCTCGCTCGGCGAACTCGGCGGCGAGCAGGGCAAGGGCTTCCAGGTCGGCATTGGAATAGCCTTCGAGCCCCTCGCAGGCGGCCAGCAGGTGCGCTTCCGGGAAATCGACGGGCACCCGGTAGCGCTCGAAAACGGCGCCCATGACGGCGGCACGTTCGGCCGCGGTCTCGGCGTAGAAAAAGGGGATTTTACGGTCGAGGCGGCCGGGGCGCTTGATGTCGGTATCCAGCTTGTCGGGGCGGTTGGTCAGCAGGATGAACAGGACCTGGCCGCGATTCTCGGGATCGGACATGAATTCCTTGAGTCGGGCAATGACCCGCGAACTGGTGCCGCCGTCGGCATCGTCACCTTGCCGGCCGAAGCTGCGGTCGCCTTCGTCGATGAGCAGCGCGATCGGTCCCATCGCCTTGACGGTTGCCAAAACGCGGTCGAGGTTGGCCTCCGTCGATCCGACCCATTTCGATCGGAAGTTTTTCAGGGCGATTCCGGAAAGTCCCGCCTCCTTGAGAAAGGCCTTGATCACGAAGGTTTTGCCGGAGCCCATCGGCCCCACTGCGAGCAGGCCCATCGGTGCGCGTGCGCGCTCGCCGCCCTGGATCAGGCGCGCGATGTCAAGCAATTCGCTCTTGATCGGTTCATTGCCGCCGACGCTTTCCAGGCCATGCCGTGGATCGATGAATTCGATCAGGCCGGCGCATTCCTTTTCGATCAATTCGCGTTTGCGCTGGCGTACCAAGGCCATCATTTCGCCCGCAGGATCGCCGCTTTCGGGCAGCGCGCGCGTTGGGTCGACGATCTGGCGGATTTCGGCGGGCGTCATGCCGGCGGTGATCGCGGCCAGTTTTTCGGCACGCTCGGCGGCTTGCGGGCTACCCTGCAGCAGGCTGGCAATCAGCGTCCGCCGCTGCGTCTGGCTCATCCCTTGCGGCGCTTCGCTGGCGACGATGCTGGCCAGTTGAATCAGGCGCAGGCCGGCGGTGTGGTCGGCGAGTAGCTCGGCCTCGGCTGCCGGCATGCCTGGTGAGTAGTGCCGGATCGCCGCATGCCGATCGGCCCGATCGGGCATCGGCAGCGCGATCGCCAACACGCGTGGATGCGTCAGCAGCGCCGGGCTCAGGTCGGCCAGCGATTCGCTGACCAGGATGACGACGTTGTCGCGATTGGCAAACTGTTCATCCAGCGACCAGCGATGCAGGGCCGTGAACGCACCGCGCTCCTCGAGCGAGAGCTGGTGCAGTTCGGCGGCAGGGAAAAGGGTTCCAGCGTAGGGAATCAGGAGCGCGCTGGAGCCTTGCCCGCGCATCTGCCGTTCGAGCGACTCGAAGATGCCGTTGAGTCCCTTGCCTTCAAGATGGCGGTAGAGTTCTGCCTTCTCTTCAGCGCTGCCGCCCTGAATGACGCGTACGCCAAGGTCGACGCTGAGTTCGTAGATGTGCTGCTTGTTGTCCTTGAGCAGCACTTCGCTGAGGAAGGGCAACAGCGTGTAATAGCGTTCGCCGACCCGATAACGGTCGAAAACGTTGCGGTAGAGAACGAATACCGAGGCTTCGCCGGCCAGGTATTTCTGGCGTAGCGTCTCGGCCCAGGCGGGCAGGGCTGGCCGGCCGTCGCTGCCGGGGCTCATGCCGGGACGCGGGCAGGGCAGCGCCTGCGGTCGCGCATGGCCGTGTGTATCACCTTGCGCATCACATCGCGCATCACATCGACTTGCCGGTGGTATCGGTCTGAACGCTGCGCGCGCGTTTCATTTCCTCGAGCTGCTGGCGGGCGGTGATTGCACCGCTGCTCTGCCGCAGCCGCGCGAGCTTGACGTCGAGATCGGAATCGCGCAGCTCGCTGCCCATCTTGGCTTCGGCAACGGTATTCCTGATGTGTTCGCGGACGTTGTCGAGCGCCCGCACTTCGGCATCGACCGACAGGCCGTCGAGCTGGTTCTGAATCTTCAGCCGCGCCTGCGCGCTGTGCATCTGCGCCAGCATGCGATCCTTCTCATCCTTGAGCTTCTGAATTTCGGCCTTGACCTGGATCAGCGAATCCTTTGCCTCTTGTGCGTCAGTGCTGGCCTGTTCCATTTCCTGGTCGAGCACCTTGGTGCTGGCCTCGAGGGCGTTCTTTTTCTGGATCAGCACGATGCCGAGTTCGTCCTGGCCAGTGGCGAGCGCGGCGTTGAGGTCGGCCGAGATCGCCGCGAGTTCGCTGCGCTCTTTCTCCAGTCGTGCCGAGATCTCCTCTCGCCGACGCATGATCGCAGCGGTGGCGCTCTTCAGCCTGCCGTATTTCTCGATCATCGAGTCGATGGCATTCTGGTAAGCGATCTCGGGATGACGCTTTTCCACATCGGTGATCCACAGCGAAACAAAGCCCGACCAGAGGTTGGACAGGCGTCCGACAAAATTGATGTCAGCCATCGCTTTCTTCCTTTCGTGAGTCGCTGACGCGACTTTTACATTAACCGACGCGCCTGCGACCGCCGACCGCGACCAGGTGCCGCTGCCGTGCCGCCGCCGCAGTCGAGGTCGGCATCGCCACGCCCGGCAAGGCTTCGGCGAGATCGTTCGCGAGATCTGCCTCGATGTCTTCCTGCAGGCGCAGCTTGCCGATCGCCTCTTCGAGCCGCGTGCCGACGTCTTCGCTGACCGGCAGCGTCATGATCGTCTGATAAATCTCGTCGAGCTGGTCAGGCATCGACAGCATCGCCGCCTCGATCGCCCGCCGGCGACTGAGCATGCGGTGGTGCCGCTCGATGATCGCCAGGTAATCGGTGCGTGCCTTCTGCAACTGCCGCAGGTCGGTGCCGGGACGGGGGGTGGCGAGTTCCCTGTCCAGCGCCGCCACCTGCTGTTCGACCTCGCGCAGATTGACCGACTCGGCGCGGTCGTTCATGACCAGGAGCGCCAGCCACATCGCCAGGTATTCGAGCGTCACCTCGTCGAGCTGTTCGACATCACGCCAGGCGAGCCGGCCATGACCGCTGTCGGCTCGCTGATAGAGCGACTGTACGCGTTCATACATGCGCTGATAGGTACGCAAGGTGGGTTCGGGAAGCGGACGCTTGCCCGAGCGCTTCTGAATTTCGGTCATCAACTGCTCGCGCGAGGTCTGACGGACGTTCGCCCGCCAGCGCCGATCGACCTTTTCCCGAAAGGTCGGCAAGGACGGGATGTGCAGCGCGGCGAGGATGTCGCCGGCGGCAAAAGCGATCAGCGGCACCGCACCGACCGCGAAACCGAAGGGGATCGAGAGCAATGCTCCGACTGCCAGCGAACCGAGAAAGGCGTAGAGATTGGTCTGACTGGTCAGAACCTCCCGGACGTAGGAGGGTTTCGCCTCGGCCATGGCTACACCGTCACCCGCACCTGGCCCCGGCCGGGACTGGCCTGGTGCAGTTGCCTGAGAATGCGCTCTTCGAGCGCCTGCGCCTCGCGCGAGCGCTGCCAGGTGGCCGAGCGCGGCCGTGCTTCGCTGATCACGAAATCATCGGCAACGCGCGCCGGCTGTGCGGACAGGACGATGACGCGGTCGCCGAGTACCAGCGCTTCGGTGACATCGTGCGTCACGAAGACTACCAGGCACGGCCAGGACTGATACAACTCGATCAACAATTGCTGCATTTCCTCGCGCGTCTGCGCGTCGAGCGCCCCGAAAGGCTCGTCCATCAGCAGGATGCGCGGCCGCAGGACGAGTGCGCGCGCCAGCGCAACGCGCTGGTTCTGGCCGCCGGAGAGCTGCGCCGGCCGCAGCTTGAGCTTGTCCGCGAGTCCGACCGCCTTGAGGATGTCGGCCACGCGCTGACGCCACTCGGCTTCCGGTACCCGTGCTTTCCAGAGATGGAGCCGGAACGGGAAGGCGACGTTGTCGAACACCGTCAGATCCGGCCGATTGGCGTAGCGCTGAAAGACCATCACCGCATCGTCGTGCGGGCCGTTGCACTCGACCCCATCGATCAGGACCTTGCCCGCCGTCGGCGTTTCGATACCCATCGGCCGCACCCCGCCGAGCATGTGCAGCAGGGTGCTCTTGCCGCAGCCCGAGGGTCCGAGCAGCATACTGATGCCCGGTTGATCGAAGCTCAGCGAGATTTGGTCGATGACCCGCGTCACGCCGCCGCCGGGCGCCGGATATTCCTGCACGAGGTCCCGGACGACCACCGACGGCGGCCTGGCTGCCGCTGGCTTGGCCACGGTCACTGCTGCGTTTCCCAGGGATACAGACGGCGCTTCAGCCAGACCATGAACTGATAGGTGGCCAGCGCCAGCGCGATGATCACGATGATGCCGGCAAAGACCTGATCCCAGGCGCTGAAGCGCCGGGCATTCTGGATCAACTGCCCGAGGCCCTGGCGTGCATTGACGTATTCGGCGACGGTGATGTAGGTCCACATCACCGAGAAGGCGACGATCACGGCATCGGCGATGCGCGGCATGGCCATCGGAATCACCGCACGGTGGATGCATTCCCAGGGCGTCGCGCCAAGGTCGCGGGCGCCGATCCAGTAGCTCTGCGGTACCGCCTGGATCGCGTCACGGACCATTGGAATCAGATAGACCACGGCGCCGATGAACAGGAAGGCAATCTTCATCGTCTCGCCGATGCCCAGCCACATCACCAGGATCGGCAGCAGAGCCACCACCGGCGCCGAACGGAAGGGATCGACCAGCGGTGACAGGGCGGCGTTCACGCGCGGTGCGGCGCCCATGCCGATGCCGATCGGAATGCCGATGGCGATCACCAGCGCCCCCGCGACGAGCAAGCGGCCGACCGACCACAGCGTCGCGGTGAGCAACAGGCTGTCGCCCTCGTGCCAGCTCAGATAAGACAGTGCCGTGACCACCTCCCAGGGCGCCGGCAGTTTGGTCGAGCTGACCAGTCCAGAGACCGCCAGCAGGCCCCATACCAGCAACAGCGTCAGCACCGAGCCGACGCCGAGCCATTGCCGCTGTCGGCCATCGAGCGGCGCGTAGGGGTTCCAGAATTCGCTCATGCGCGCCTGGCCATGCGGGTCAGCGGCCGCCGAAAACGGCGACCCGCGTCGTCCGGTTCAGCGCCCGGCATTCCTCGATCGAGAGCCCTTCATTGGCGGCGTTGGCCTCGACGCACAACGGCCGATCCGGGCCGTTGCCAACGATCTTGAAACGCTCGCGCGGAAATTCCCATTGTGTCACCAGATAGTCAACGACCGCGCGCGCGCGCGCAGCCGACAGGCGAAGATTGAGCTCGCGGGCACCGGTCGCATCCGAATTGCCGCTGACCTCGAAGTATGCCTTGCCGTTGTTCTCGATGAACGGCACCATCTCGGTGTCGACCGTTTTTTGCGCGCGCTTGGTCAATTCTGCGCTCCCCGAGGCGAAACCCACGGTCACCGGCTTGGTTACCATCGCCTCCTGCTGTGTCGCTTCCTTCTGTGCTGCCTGGGTGAATGTCGTCTGTGGCCTGGCTGCGGCCTCTGCCGCCGCCTTGTTCTGCCCGAGCAGGGCCTTGATGTAGCGATAGTCGAAGCTGTCCTGCGGCGCGATCACCGGTGATTTGGGATTGGCCAGCGCCCCCGCCTTGCGATAGATCTCGTCGAAGCGCTTGTAGACCCGCTCGTAATGATTGGTCCCGCCGGCTAGTCCGAGAATGCGCGCGTTGTCCTCGACGTCGGTCCAGACCAGGTTGGAAAACAGGGCCTTGACGAACGGCCGGCCTTCCTTGTCGGCCAGCAACTTGAAGAACTCCTGTGTCCTGACCAGCGCTTCGACAGCGTTGTCAGGGTTGGCTCGTGCCGTCTGCACGCCCGCCATCCAGCCGGCAACGAATTTCTGCACCACCGCCTGTCCTTCCGGCCTGGCCAGCAGACGCGCGTCGCAGACCATCACGTCAAAGATCAGGTTGGTCGCCGTTCGGGTCGAATAGACGACATGCGCTCCCTTGACGTTGCGCAGGGCAAGAGCCAGATCAGGGTCCCATAGCACAGCCGCGTCGACAGCACCGGACTCGAGCGCCGCGCGCACGCCGGCAGTGCCTTCCTCGGCGTTGATGAACACCATTTTGATGCTGTCCTTTTTGCGCGCGGTCAGCGATGAATTGTCGATGGCGTCGATCAGCATGCCGTGCGAGGGTGTGAACTGCAGCAGCGCGACCGACCGACCGGCCAGGTCTTCGACCGCCTTGACCGCCGCATCGCGAGCGATGACCGCATCTCCGCCCTGGGTGTTGTCAACGATCATCACCGCCTTGCCATCGAGGCCGGCGTTGCGCAGGTTAGGTTGTTCCTGCGCCCAGAAATCCGAGGTTCGCCAGGCGCACTGCGCGGCGCCGGATTCAAAGATGGTGGCCAGCGTCGGAATGTCGTCCTGGATCACGAAGCGGACATGGATTCCTTCCCTGCCGTAAAGCGAACCCGGCTGGGTATTCAGGTCGTTGCCATTGGCGACCAGCGCCGGGGCATAGCCGTGAAAACTGACCAGGCTGACCTTGAGGGGGTTGGCGGCGCTGCCGAGTGGCGCGTTCCGGTCTTCGGCCGTCGTTACCCTGGCCGGCGGCGTCGACTTGCTGGTGGTCGCTCCAGGCGTTGGCGTGGGCGCGGGCGCTGCCGCCGTCGGCTTCGCAGGCGCCGCCTCGCCACTGGTGAAACGCTCCTTGAGCCCGAAGTTCCAGGCCAGAGAACCGGCAACGCCAAGAACGACGACGGTGATCAGTCCCTTGGCCAGCGGTGTCAGTTGAGCCATGTGTTGTTCTCCTTGCTGGGAATGTCAGTGGGCGGCGCCGGGCGCCCTGAAAATCGTCGGGATTTCACGCAGGCGATCAATTTCGGCATCGACGCGGCGCGTCTCGCGCGCAGCGGACTCCCGCGCTACGCGCAGGCCCGCTTCGACGCTGGTTGTTTCCTGCGCCGCACGGGTCACTTCACGTTCCAGCAACTGTTCGAGTTCGGTGATCTGTTTACGGATCGCTGCCGTTCCCTCGTCGAGGACCCGCCTGATCTGATCGACGAGTTCGGTGGACTGCCGCTCGCGCTCCTGCAACTGCGCGGCCAATTGCCGCTTGTGATCTTCCAGCGCGGCGATCTTGAGATCGGCGTCGCTCAGGCAATCGCTGATCTGCCAGTTGTCATCGGCCGCATCCATCGCCAGCACCGCCATCTTGCGGGTTCCCGCATCCATGGCGCGCAGGCCGTCGAGAAGGCGCAGCAGCTTTTCGGCCGGATATGGCGAGGCAGGCACTTGGGCAGCCGCGAAAATGTCTTCGAAGGCATGGCCTTCCAGGGCATCGCCATCCAGGTCCGGGCAGGCCTCCGCGAGCGAGGGCAGCGCACTGGCGGCTGGCATGGTCTTCGGTTCCTCGGAGGCTTGCTCGCACAGCCGGGGCAATACAGGCGCCTCGGCACGCGTCTCGGGCCTGGCCGCCAGAGCCTCCTGCGGTGGCTCCGCTGACGCCGCCAGACGCTCATCTTCCGACAGCTCGATAAGCTTTGCTTTCGCCAGCAGATTCAAGAAACCCTTCATGCCACCCCCTGAATGCTTGCCATGTCGTATGACCTGGTAGATTCAGGGATTATACGAACGAAAACCGGCAATGCAAGCAGCCCTGGCGCAAGAACTACCCGGCGTGCGCACTGGCATCGCCCGGCAGGGAAGGGAAACGGTCCATGCGATCATCATTAAGGGTGGGCAGGATCTGGCCATGATCCGGGCGCTACCCTGTCATCTCCGATAGAATGCAGGCATGATCTAGGCCTGTGTTCACTACCATTGACTGTGTCCGCTCTGTGCGGATGACTGTGCCATGGTCGCCAGGGATTTGCCCAAGGTGGGTTCACGGTAAGAACAGAAAGGAAGCACATGGCCAAGCCATCGAAAGCGAAATTCTGCTGGCAAGACCCCTTGTTGCTCGAAGCACAACTGAGCGAAGACGAACGACTGTTGCGCGATGCGGCGCGCGACTACTGCCAGGGTAAATTGCTGCCGCGCGTTCTCGAATCCTTTCGCCTCGAACGAACCGATCCGTCGATCTATCTGGAAATGGGCGAGATGGGACTGCTCGGCATGACGATTCCGCCCGAGTACGGGGGTGCCGGGCTTAACTATGTGAGCTACGGCCTCGTCGCGCGCGAGGTCGAGCGTGTCGATTCGGGTTTTCGCTCGATGATGAGCGTGCAGTCTTCGCTGGTGATGCTGCCGATCCACGAGTTCGGGAGCGAGCAGCAGAAGCAGAGGTACCTTCCCCGGCTGGCGCGCGGTGAATCAATCGGCTGCTTCGGACTGACCGAGCCCAACCACGGTTCCGACCCGGGCAGCATGGAGACCCGGGCGCGTGCGGTGGACGGCGGCTACCGAATCTCGGGCAACAAGACCTGGATCACCAACTCGCCGATTGCTGATGTGTTCATCATCTGGGCCAAGGACGACGCCGGCGCAATTCGCGGCTTCGTCCTCGAGAAAGGCATGCCGGGCCTGTCGACGCCGCCCATCCATGGCAAGGTCGGTCTGCGCACGTCGATTACCGGCGAGGTCGTGATGGACGAGGTCTTCGTACCGGCAGAGAACGCCTTTCCGGAAGTGCGGGGGCTCAGGGGACCATTCGCCTGCCTCGATTCGGCACGCTACGGCATCGCCTGGGGTGCGCTCGGCGCCGCCGAGTTTTGCTGGCACACGGCGCGCCAGTACACGCTCGATCGCAGGCAGTTCGGCCGCCCACTGGCCGCCAACCAGTTGGTCCAGAAGAAGCTTGTCGACATGCAGAGCGAAATCACGCTGGCTCTGCAGGGTTGCCTGCGCCTCGGGCGGATGAAGGAAGAAGGCACGGCGACGCCCGAGATCACCTCGATCATGAAGCGCAACTCCTGCGGCAAGGCACTCGACATCGCTCGCATGGCGCGCGACATGCTCGGCGGCAACGGCATCTCGGACGAGTACTGCGTCATCCGGCACCTGGTGAACCTCGAAGTGGTCAATACCTACGAAGGCACCCATGATGTACACGCCTTGATCCTTGGCCGGGCGCAAACCGGCATCGCCGCTTTCTGAGGCCGCTGGCGATGTTGTCGCTAGCGTCCTGAACAGTTGCGGAAAACTATTGTGGTTTCTGGAATAGCGCCTTATATCGCCGAATCGTCGAGTTCGCCGGTGCGGATGCGCACGACCTGTTCGACGGTACTGACGAAGATCTTGCCGTCACCAATCTTGCCGGTACGCGCGGCCTTGACGATGGCGTCGATGGCGTTGTCGGCCGCGCTGTCGGAAACGACAATCTCGATCTTTACCTTGGGCAGGAAATCGACCACGTATTCCGCTCCGCGATAGAGTTCGGTGTGGCCCTTCTGGCGGCCAAAGCCCTTGACTTCGGTGACGGTGAGGCCGGTGACGCCAATTTCCGATAGAGCCTCGCGGACTTCGTCGAGCTTGAATGGTTTGATGATCGCTTCAATTTTTTTCATGGCCTCTGCTCCAGGGAAGATCGTAAGGAAATCGTATCAGAAATCAGGCGTCCGCAAGTGATCAGTAAGACTTGCGATCGCCATCAGTAGAGGTCGCGGTAGCGGTTGGTGATCGGATAGCGCCAATCCTTCCCGAAACCGCGCTGCGTGACGCGGATGCCGACCGGCGACTGCCGTCGCTTGTATTCGCTGATCTTGAGCAGATGCACGACGCGGCGCACATCGGCTTCGGCATGACCGCGGGCAATGATTTCACGAGGGCTGAGATCCTTCTCCATGTATGCCTCGACGATGGCGTCGAGCACTTCGTAAGGTGGCAGACTATCCTGGTCGGTCTGGTCGGGTTTCAACTCGGCCGATGGCGGGCGGTTGATGATCCGTTCGGGAATGGCGTAGGCGACGGTATTGCGCCAGCGCGCGAGACGGTAAACCAGTGTCTTAGCGATGTCCTTGATCACCGCGAAGCCCCCGGCCATGTCGCCATAGAGTGTGCAGTAACCGACCGCCATTTCCGACTTGTTGCCGGTGGTCAGTACCAGCGAACCGGTCTTGTTCGAGATCGCCATCAGGATCATGCCGCGAATCCTGGCCTGCAGGTTTTCTTCGGTGGTATCAGTCGGCAGACCGGCAAACTGCTTGTCGAGCATGCTGCCGAGCGTCTGCATCGCAGGTTCGATGGCGATTTCGTCGTAGCGTACACCAAGCAGACGGACCATCTCGCGCGAGTCCGAGAGGCTGATCTCGGCCGTGTATGGAGAAGGCATCATCACCGCACGGACCTTGTCGGCACCCAGTGCGTCGACCGCGATGCACAGGGTCAGCGCCGAGTCGATGCCACCCGACAGGCCGATGATGGCGCCGGGAAAGCAGTTCTTGCCGAGGTAATCGCGGACTCCGAGGAGCAGGGCCTGATAGACCTCGGCTTCGAGGCACGGCGCCGGAACGATGGTGCCCGGTTGCGGCTGGCCATCGACGAAGTCAACGATGCCCAGCGTCTCCTCGAACTGTGCCCACTGGCAGCAGAGCGCACCTTGTGAGTCCAGTACGAATGAGCCTCCGTCAAAGACCAGTTCGTCCTGTCCGCCGGCCAGATTCGCGTACACCACCGGCAGGCCGGTGCTGGCGGTGCGCTGACGCAGGACTTCGGTGCGCCGCTCTCGTTTGCCGATGTGGTAAGGCGAGGCGTTGAGGACCAGCAGGACCTCGGCGCCAGCCTGGCGGGCCAGATCGGCCGCACCGGCTTCCCAGACATCGGCGCAGATATTCACCCCGCAGCGAACGCCCTTGATCGTTAGAACACAGGGGTCGTCGCCGGATTCGAAATAGCGCTCCTCGTCGAACACCTCGTAGCTCGGTAGTCGCTGCTTGTAATAGGTGGCGACCCGCCTGCCGTCGTTGATCAGCGTCGCCGCATTGTAGCAGCGTAGTCCGCGTTTCTCCGGGTGTCCCACGAGCACCGCGATGCCAGGCAGGCTGGCAGCCAGGGTAGCCAGCTCGCGATCGCAGGTTGCGCAGAAGTCGTCGCGCAGCAGCAGATCCTCGGGCGGGTAACCGCAGAGCGCCAATTCCGGTGTCAGCAGCAGGTCAGCTCCCTGTCGCCGGGCGCGTTCGGCAAAATCCAGGATGCGTGCACGGTTTCCGGCAAAGTCACCCACGGTGACATTGATCTGGGCAATCGCAATTTTCAGGGACATGAGAGCCAGTACCCGCGAAAAGGGCGCGCGCGCTCCTTCAGCGTGCGCAGTGGAATCGTTCAGAGAGGTTCAGAATGCCGGCTTCTCTTTGGCGTTCGCGTAGGCCCTGACCCCCTCGATGATTTCCTTCTTGGCTTCGTCACTGCCCAGCCAACCTGCGACCTTGACAAATTTGCCAGGTTCAAGATCCTTGTAATGGGCAAAAAAGTGCGCGATCTGGTCAAGAATGACCTGCGGAAAGTCGCGTGGGGATTCGATGTCACGATACATCGACGTCAGACTATCAACCGGGACAGCCAGCAGCTTGGCATCCGGTCCGGCCTCGTCTTCCATTGCCAGCATGCCGATCGGGCGGCAGCGCACGACCACACCGGGGGGCAGCGCAAACTGGCTCACCACCAGCACATCGACCGGATCACCGTCGCCGGCAATGGTGTGCGGGATGTAGCCATAGTTGCACGGGTAGTGCATGGCGGTGGACATGAAACGATCGACGAAGACCGCGCCGCTCTCCTTGTCCACCTCGTATTTCACTGGATCGGAATGCATCGGAATCTCGATGACGACATTGAAATCGTTGGGGAGTGCCTTGCCGGGCGGTACGCGATCTAGGCCCATTTGCGTGATCTCTCTACTGGTTGCGGGAGCTGTGATTATAACTGTCTATCGGCATGCCAGTCACCGCTGACGTGATCACCACGGCATGTCTGGCGACCTCGTACGTTGCTGGCCAGCAAGCAGATCCCCATTTCCGATGATCACCCTTCAGACAGAGTGGCAGGGGCCGATGCTTCCTTGAAGTTTGTCAATCTGTGAACTAATCTCTTTTAAAGCATTATTTTGAGTGTTCTTTATCGAGCCGATCCGGAGGCTGGTCAAGTCCGCGATGAGCCGCCGATCGGGAGCGGTCGAGAGCTTCCTTATCCATCCATCGAAAGGAGAAAGTCATGTCACAGCAAGCGACATTTTCGGCTGCCAGTGCGAACGAGTCTGAGCAGACGACCGGGCGTTATCTGATCACTTTTCGTGAAGACGATGTTTCCAAAGGTCTGGGGGCGATCGAGAAGCGGGCTGCAGTCGCTGGCCTGCCGAGTGCAGCCGATTTCGCCGATTCGGCGATCGATATGGAGCAGGTGGCGAAAGCAGGCGGAGCAGTCTTTCCCACATTGGGAATTGCGCTGGTCACCCTTGATCCCGATGCCCTGAACAGCCTGATGGCGGCACAGGCAGAAGACGGCGACGGTGCGATTCTCGATATCGAACCAGAGCGCATGTTCTACGCCATCGGCGAGAGCGGTTCGTTGTCTGGTGCTTACCTGGAGGGTTATCGGGATGCCGTCGACAACCTCTACCAAAAAGCCATGGCGGTGGCCGCCGAGGAGCGATTGGGCGCCATGGCAACGTTTGCTGACGATGCATTATCGACCTGGGGTCTGAAAGCGACACGCGCGATCCACTCGTCGCGTACGGGCAGCGCCATGAAAGTGGCGGTGCTCGATACCGGCATGGACCTGCAGCATCCTGATTTCCGAGGGCGGCGGATCATCACGAAGTCCTTCGTTTCGGGGGAAGCCGTCCAGGACGGGCACGGACACGGAACCCACTGCATTGGGACCGCCTGTGGATACAAGGATGCCAGCGGCCGGCGCTACGGAATTGCCTGGAAAGCAGCCATTTACGCTGGCAAGGTCTTGAGCAATGCAGGGAGCGGGTCGAGTGCGGGCATCATCGCGGGCATGGAGTGGGCGATCAATAGCGGCTGTCAGGTCATCTCGATGTCGCTCGGGAATACCACCACGACCCCCTCTACCGCTTACGAAACCGTGGGTCGTCGCGCGCTCCAGAAGAAATGCCTGATCGTCGCTGCGGCTGGCAACCACCGGTCTACAGGCACCGTTGGGCAGCCCGCCAACAGCCCTTCAATCATGGCCGTCGGCGCCGTGGATAATGGGCTCCGGCTGGCATCGTTCTCGTGCGGATCGGGACCGGCTTCGGGCGCCAATGTAGATCTGGTCGCTCCGGGGGTTGCGGTCTATTCATCAACCAAGCTGCCGACACGATATGCAAGCTGGAATGGTACCAGCATGGCGACGCCGCACGTAGCCGGAGTTGCGGCCCTGTGGGCACAGATGTCGGCGGCCAACCGTGGCGCTGCGCTATGGCAGGTGCTCACCTCACGAGCGGTTCGTCTGCCGCTGCCGACGAGTGACGTTGGCAGCGGCCTGGTGCAGTCCCCGGTTCCCTGATGTGCCAAGCAGCAAGTTCGCTTCGCATCGCATGTAAGCGGCTCCCGGGAGAGTTGTCATGGCCTGACCAGCAGAGGGGATCTCTCTGCACGCGACGCAAGGATCCTCTTTCACCCCTGCGCATTGTTTGTCAGACGGCCATGAGGAAACAAGCGCGATCGTCGGCGGCCGATGCGGTTGACTTGCCGACGATTGCCTCCTTGTGTCAGTCTGTGCGCATTGGCCGCAAGTCGGTGCATTACCGATGGTTGGAAGGAAGGGAGGCGACATGAACGAGGATCTGCTTGACGCCGTGATCATCACGATTGATGACCAGCATCTGGAATCGATTCAGACGGTGGCGGATGCCCTGATGCTCGCCGGGATGAAGGTTTCAGGCGTCTTGCCAACGGTGGGCATCATTTCCGGCAGCGTTGCGCGCGCTGCCATCGGTACGCTGAAAACCGTTCGCGGTGTGGCAGCGGTCGAGCTCGACCAGGAGATGAGGGCCATCGGCAGCCATCGGCAGCAATGATGCCCTGGATCATGGTGGTGGTCGCAGCCCATTGTTTCAGACACCGCTCCGGCGCGACTGACCCATTTCAACCATCCGGCGCGCTTCAGCGGCGAATTGCCGCGCCTGCTCGTCGTTGGCGTCGCGATCAATCGCCGACGGCGGCATATTGATGCCTTTCTGCACCGCCGGGCGGGCGCGGATCTGTTCGAGCCAGCGTCGTAGCTGCGGCAGGTCATCGATGTCCACGCCTGACCAGCGATGCGTACGTACCCAGGCCCAGTTGGCGATGTCGGCGATCGAGTAGTCGCCGGCGAGGAACTCGTGCTCCTCGAGATGACTGTCGAGCACCCGGAAAAGTCGCCTGCATTCACCCTGATAGCGATCGATAGCAGCGGCGATCTTTTCCGGAAAGTAACGGAAGAAGACGTTGGCCTGGCCCATCATCGGTCCGATCCCGCCCATCTGGAACATCAGCCACTGCACGACCTGTGATCTGCCTTTGCTGTCGTCGGGTATTAGACGGCCGGTTTTTTCCGCCAGGTAGAGCAGGATGGCGCCGGATTCGAAGACCACGAAATCGTCTGCAGCACGGTCAACGATTGCGGGAATGCGACCGTTCGGATTGATGGCCAGAAACCATGGTTGTTTTTGTTCTTTATTTGACAGGTTCAGCGTGTGCATCGTGTAGGGCAGGGCGAGTTCCTCAAGGGCAATCGAGATCTTGTGCCCGTTGGGAGTGGCAGCAGTGTACAGATCGATCATTCTTTGTGCTCCGTAGATTTCTGGGCGAGACCGAAACCCGGTTCGGGTGGTGAGCAGGCGAGCATTCGCGAATCTTACAATCTTCGCGCCTTTGAGGGTGGCCGTGAAGATTTTGGCTGCGAACCGGAATCAGCGAGCTTGTCCTGCTTGCGGCTGCGCACCCCACCCGCTACGGCAGGCAATCTAAAAGCAACAGAATTTATAAAAAATTAATTCTTGTCACTTACTAAATAATTTGGTGCATTATTGTACCAAGCGTGCTATCGTTGCTACATGGTAAATGGACTGGCACGTTATGAATTCAGCGAACGACTCGCCGACATTCTCGGCGAGTCGCGGCGCGATCTGCGCTTCCGCGTCACGTTGATGGTCACCGGGGGGCTGGTCGCTCCTGGCCCGCGAGGGCGCGGCTCGCCACCGGCGAGCCCACAATATGCGGCGCAATTGCTGATCGGGGCCATGGCGGCACCACAACAGTCGCAGACTCTTGAGGCCATTCGTTGTTATGCCGATCTGCGGCCGAACGCGTCCGCAGCGTGCGGCAACGCGCCGCGAGTGCTCTTCGGTCCGGCAATGGTCACTGCAGAAGCCGGGCAGCGTTCCGAATTCTTGATCCGTCTGGATGGACTTTCTTTTGGTGAGGCGCTGGCTGGTCTGCTGGAACTATCTTGCGCCGAGGAGACGCGAGCGATCGTTGCCAGCGAGCTGTTTGGCATCCGGATCAACCGCGGCTGCCCGGTCGCATCGCTGCAATTCAGTGCTTGCTGGCAAGGCCGGCGCGCCGTGATCAGTCATACCTATGGCCTGGCCCCGGACGCTGCTCCGCCGGCCTGGCTTGATCCCCAACGTGGTGGAGTGGTCGATCCGGGCCTCCTTCACACCGTTTTCTTGCCGGTCCGGAAATTGAGCGAGATCGGTCTGTTGACCACCTTGTCCGAAGACAGGAGTACACCAATGTTGAACAAACTGGGCCATAAAGTGGCCGCCATCAAGAAGATGGCAGAACTCGCGGCGAAGACGCCGCATGGAAGTCGCTGGGAGAAACTCCTGTCGGCGCTGACCGCGGTGCAGGCCTGGTCGGAGCAGGTGGACGCGCAAGAGAATCGTTTGCTCGAAGTCACCGCATTCGGGTCGAATCCCGGCGAATTGCGGATGTACTGCCATGTTCCCGAACGCTTGCCGGCGAACGCGCCGCTGGTGGTCGTACTGCATGGCTGTACGCAGAGCGCGGCTTCGTACAACAAGGGAAGCGGCTGGTCCACCCTGGCCGACCGTTACGGCTTTGCGGTCTTGTTCCCGCAGCAGAACTGGAACAACAATCCACTCCGTTGTTTCAACTGGTTCAAGCCGGAAGACCATGATCGCGAAAAAGGTGAACCCTTGTCGATCAAACAGATGGTCGATCGGATGCTCAGCGATTATGGCCTCGATCGCGACCGGGTCTATGTCACCGGTACCTCGTCTGGCGGGGCGATGACCAACGTGATGCTGGCGACCTATCCGGAGGTGTTCGCGGGCGGCGCGGTGATTGCCGGCGTGCCCTACCGTACCGCCAAGGGCTTGCGGGAGGGCCTCGAAAGCATCTTCCAGGGACGTTCGCGTTCACCCAGGGAGTGGGGTGAACTGGTGCGGGCGGCATCGCCGCACCCGGGACCATGGCCGAAGGTATCGGTCTGGCATGGTGACGCCGACACTGCCGTCAAGCCGGTCAACGCCGAAGAAACCATCAAGCAATGGGCGGACATCCACGGCCTCGACCTGCAGCCGACGATGCAGATGATGGTCGATGGCTACCCGCGCCGGGTCTGGCAGGGACCCGGTGGCGAAGAACTGATCGAGTCCTATACGGTCACCGGCATGACACATGGTGCTGCCCTGGATCCGGGTGCCGAGCCTCATCAGTGCGGCACGGCAGCCCCGTTCTTCAACGCCGTCGGAATTTCTTCGACGCATCGGATTGCCGACTTCTGGGGACTCCTTGCCGAGCGTCCGGCAAGTGCGCGTGACCCGGCCACGGCGGGGCAGGAAGCAGGGCGATCTGCCCGTGCGTCGACTGCCGGGAGTACCCACACGATCGACGATTTTGGTCAGCGTACCTGCAAAGAGGACGCCACGCAGAAAACCGGGCCGGAGGACTACGCCTCCGGTACGCAGGAGCAGCGTTCCGGAACCAGCCGGCCATTCGGTCTCGACGTGCATGGCATCATTTCGGCCTCGCTGGAAGCGGCGGGTCTGCTCAAGCCGGGTACCAGCAATCGCCGGTCGGACAGCAAGGCGCCGCTTGGCATCGACGTTCCGGGAATCATCTCGACGGCGCTGGAGGCTGCCGGTGTATTGAAGGGCATCTCGCAGCGGTCGGCGTCAGCAGCTCCCGAAGCGATGCTGAAAGCATCTGGCTGGGAAGGGGCGGGATGGGAACTGCTGCTTGATGATCCGCGCGCCTTTAGGGGGGGGTCGATGCTCTACGGCCATGCCTCGTCAGGAGACCACGGTGCCCTTGGCGCGCGGGCGCAGTCGATTTCTCGGCGGATCAAACTGGGTTCTCAGCCTGAGCTAAGCTACGTGCGGCGTCTGGATCTCAACGCCGGGGTCAACGATTACACCAGCGCGAGTTTCCGGGTGCTGATTGATGGCCAGGTGGTTGACGAGGTCACCGCCATCGGCATGGTCCACCAGGAAACCGAGTGGCTGCGCCAGGCGGCGATCGATCTGGAGCGTTTTGCCAACCGTACGGTGACGCTGACCCTTGAAGTGGCTGCCTGTGCGAATAGCTATAGCACGGTTTACGCCAAGGCGTGGGTGGACCAGCTCATGATTCACAACGCCGTCGATCTGGCCTGCTGTTGAGCGCTTGCATTTCCCGCGGCACTCGGTTCTAATTGGGCTTCTTGAACTTGAGGCTGGCTGACGACAATGCGCCGTTCCGACAATCCTGCTCGACTGGCTGTGGCCCAGGTTGCGGGTTTTGCCGTGGGCGGTGTTTCGATCGCCGTGCTGGTCGTACGCGTGCTAGGTGTAGAACCTGACACACCGTCGAGGGTCGGAAGGAGATAAATCGAAGCACAGAATATTCCAGAAACCCCCGCCGGTGCGAACCGAGCGGGGGTTTTGCATTTCCGGACCCGCAGTCATGACCGTTTCTCACCCCGACCCTTCTCCCGCACGCGGGAGAAGGGAGTTTCGGGAGTTTCGTGAGTCGCCGAAGCGACTTTCACGGTAAGGCCTGGCGATGCCGCAGGCGGCCGTTCATTTTGAGGAGATTCCCTTGTCCCAACACCCCCCCGAAACCCTCACCGGCGCCCAGGTCGTCGTCCGCCTGCTCGAACGCCAGGGCGTCCGAACGCTGACCGGCATTCCCGGCGGCGCCATCCTGCCGATTTACGATGCCCTGTCGAAATCGGCGCTACTCCACCACGTCCTCGCCCGGCACGAGCAGGGCGGCGGTTTCATGGCCCAGGGGATGGCGCGCGCCACCGGCGTACCGGCAGTCTGCATGGCGTCGTCCGGCCCCGGCGCCACCAATCTGCTGACCGCGATTGCCGATGCCAAACTGGATTCGATTCCCCTGGTGGCGATCACCGGGCAGGTCCCCAAGCCGATGATCGGCACCGATGCCTTTCAGGAAGTCGATACCTATGGCCTGAGCATCCCGATTACCAAACACAACTTCCTGGTCGGTTCGGCCGACGAACTGCTGAGCATCATTCCTCGCGCCTTCTGCATCGCTGCGTCGGGGCGTCCCGGGCCGGTACTGGTCGATATTCCCAAGGACGTGCAGAATCAGCTCGTCGAGGTTGACGAGTGGCCCGAGCCGGGCCGTGCCGACCGTGTGCCGGCGCCGGCCGCCGAATTGATCGAGGCGGCGGCGGCGATGATCAATGCGGCCGCCAGGCCGATCCTCTACCTCGGCGGCGGCGTCGTGCATTCGGGCGCTTCTGGCGCGGCCGTGGCGCTCGCCGAAAAAGCCTCCCTGCCAACGGTCATGACCCTGATGGCGCTCGGCGCGATGCCGGTCGATCATCCCTTGTCGCTCGGCATGCTCGGCATGCACGGCGCGCGCTGTACCAACCTCGCGCTCGACGAGTGTGATCTGCTGATTGCCGTTGGCGCCCGCTTCGACGACCGGGCAACCGGCAAGGTGGCCGGTTTCTGCCCGCAGGCGAAGATCATCCATATCGACATCGACCCTTCCGAACTCGACAAGATCAAGACCGCACACATCGGCATCGCCGGCGACGTCGGCGCGGCCCTGGCGATGCTGCTGCCGGCGATCGAGACGCCGGCACGTGCGGATTGGCTGGCGTGCGTGGCCAACCTCAAGGCCGAGCATCCGCTGCGCATGCCGGGTATCGATGACCCGCGCACCCCTTACGGCCTGATCCGTGCCGTCGCCGATTGCCTCGATGACCAGGCGACGATCACCACCGACGTCGGTCAGCACCAGATGTGGGTCGCGCAAGCGTATCCGCTGCGCCGACCCCGGCAATGGCTGACCTCCGGCGGGCTCGGCACGATGGGCTTCGGCATGCCGGCGGCGATTGGCGCAGCGCTGGCCGAGCCGCAACGCACCGTGGTCTGTTTCACTGGCGACGGCAGCATTCTGATGAACATCCAGGAACTGGTCACTGCCGCCGAGGAAGACGTCAACGTCAAGATCGTGCTGATGAACAACGCCTCGCTGGGGCTGGTCTTCCAGCAGCAGACACTGTTTTACGGTGAGCGCATCTACGCTTCCCAGTTCAAGGGCATGCCCGACTTCGTCCGGGTTGCCGAGGGGTTCGGCGTGCCCGCCATCGATCTCGACCGGGAGAGCGATCCCACGGCCGCGCTGGCCAGAGCACTATCGTCCTCGGGCCCGATGCTGATCCACGCCAGCATCGCCATGCACGAGCAGGTATTGCCGATGGTGCCGCCGGGTGCGGCCAACAAGGAAATGATCGGAGGCTGAACGATGAACTCGATTGCAGGTACGGAACACCAGGCACTGTCGCGCACGGTGCTCGAACTGGATGTCAATAACCATGCTGGTGTCATGTCACATGTCGTCGGCCTATTCTCGCGGCGAGCGTACAACGTCGAAGGCATCCTGGTGATGCCGGTCGGAAGCGGCGTGACCAGTCGCATCTGGCTATTGGTCAACGAGGATGAACGACTGGACCAGATGGTCAAACAGATCGAGAAGCTCGAGGATGTCCTGGCAGTGCGCCGGCACGGCGCCGAGCATGAAGTGTTTGTGCGGCTGGAGGAATTCTTTCGCTAGCCAGGGCCAGGTTTGCAGGGCCGGCTGCCGGATGCCGGTCGGGCAACATGCTGCAGCCGCCCGCCTGGCAGATCTTTCCGGGGGCCGGGGCGGGAGCTGTCGGCTGGGAGCACCATTCTCTGACGACTTCGGGCTAGTTTCGCATGACTTCATGACTTTCGATGACGTCCACAAGCACGAAGTGCCATCGCTTCCGTAAGCTTTTGAGGAAGGTGCGGAGAAGGAAGCCCCTCGACGTCATCGTGAGGCTTGTTAAGCGGCGGAGGTCATGGACGAGACGTCAGGCCTCGGCCTGATGAATGCGGAAACGAATGCCTTCCCGGCGTGTGACCCGGCGAATTTCTTCAATCTTTAGCTGGAGAAGATGTGGAGGCGGCGAGTTCCTGTCGTTTGATGACGCCGCCGCACGTGCAGTCCGGCGGGGTCATTTTTCATGCGGACCTGAACTGAAGCGTTCGTCTGCGCTTGACGGCCGATGTCGCTTTCGCAAATACTTTGGTGTTCCGGGTTTCACGGGGCTTGCTGGCACCACCGGGAAGTATGCGAGAGGACGAAAGAGGTGAGGTTCTGGTGGGTCAACAGGCAGCACCCGGCAAGCGAAGTGGCAGAACTGTTCGGCGACATCGACCGTGTCTTTTCGCTCGACGGCGAGTTGATCACCAGCGATTCGCTCTGCCGCGTGCTGCGCGTCAGTGCCGGTGGCAGGCGCTACTACGTCAAGCGCTACAGTGGCACGGGCAAAAATCTCCAGCGCCGCTGGTTGGGCCTGCGGCGCTGGCTGGGTTCGCCGAGAGTACGCGCTGAGTGGCGAAACCTGCAGGCTTTCCGGGACTGGGGAATTCCGACGGCGACGCTGGTTGCCTATGGCCTCGAGCGTCGCTTTGGCGGTTTCACGCGGGGTGCCGTGGTGACCGACGAGATCCCTGCCACCTGCGATCTGGCGCAACTGGCCCGCGCCAACGATTCGCGCCTGCGTGATCGTTGCTGGGTCGCCCATGTCGCGCGGCAGATCGCCGACATGGCGCGCACCCTGCACGACCACGGTTTCGCGCACAACGATCTGAAGTGGCGCAACCTGCTGATCGATGGCGGATCCTTGCCAACGGCGTATCTGATCGATTGCCCCAGTGGCGCCTTCTATCGTGGCGCAGTTCTGCAGTACCGCATTGCCAAGGACCTCGCGTGCCTCGACAAGCCTGCCCGGCGTCTGTTATCGCGCACGCAGCGACTGCGCTTCTATCTTGACTATGCAGGGCACGCGCGGGTGACCGACGACGACCGCAAGCGGATCAGCAAGATCGTCAACTTCTTTGATCGGTGAGCATAAGCAGAGCTTGCCGCATCAGCTCATCGGCTGTCCCAGGAGTTGCATGTCGACCGAGCCTTGGCACGTCGAACGTGGGTTAAGGTGGGCTTCAGGCCGAGGTGGTAACATCTGATCCAGATGCCTTTGAACCTCTTTTTTGAACCGCTCTCCGCCAGTCGCCGTCGCCTAGCGATGTGTCCAAGCGTCGCGAGCGCATCATCATCCCGTTAAGTTGGTGACGAACATGAACGAAACTCCCACTGCGACTTACCGCGCCAAGACCAATTACACCGAGGACAAGGCTCGCGGCTATGCCAACCGCGACGCACGGCGCAACGTGCCGGAGTTGAAGCTGGTCGAGCGCGCCTTCCAGCTCATCCCCAGGCCGGCCACCGTCCTCGACGTACCCTGTGGCGGCGGCCGGGTGACCGTGCTGCTGAGCCAGCTCGGGTACGAGATGAGCGCGGCGGACTACTCGGAGCCGATGCGCCAAATCACCCGCGAGACCACCGCTGCGAAAGGGCTCAACGTTCCGGTGTTCGAGGAGGACATTGAGAGGCTTTCGCAGGCCGACGCGAGTTTCGATGCGATCGTCTGTTTCCGTTTTTTTCACCATCTCCCCAACGAGGAGTTGCGCCGCAAGGTCGTGGGCGAGCTCTGCCGGGTCGCGCGCAAGCATGTGGCGATGTCCTACTTCAACCCGAAAACGCTGCGTGCGCTGGAACAGAAGCTGCGCCGTTGGCGGGGCAAGAAGCTGTCCGTCTTCAACACGCCGCTGGCTGAGGTCATGGGCTACTTCAAGGCCAATGGTTTCAGGCTGGTGAAAAACTTTCCGCTCGACCTGACCAATAATCTTCACCTGGCGGTGTTTGAACGCGTATCGGGTTGAGTCGCCGCCACCCTGGGGTCAGCGTGCTCCGCAGCCAATACCTCCATTTTGCGCCGGGCTGGGAAGCCCGGCTACGTGCCGCCGGACTGGGCACGTTCGAACTGGCGTTCCTGTGCGAGCAGGGGACGGTCGTGCGCCGCAGCGGCAGCAGCGAGGTGAGGCGCGTCGAGGTTGAGGGCGCACGCCAGGTATTGTTCCTGAAGAAATCCTGGGTAACGCGCTGGGCGCAATTGCGTAGCCGCTTGTTTCGCGGGACGTTCTTCGGTGCTTCGCAGGTGCGGCGGGAGTTTGGCAATCTGGAGCGGCTGCACAAGTGGCAGCTCACCGAGGCAACGCCCGTGGCCTTCGGCGAGGAACGACGGGCCGGCTGGTTGTGGCGATCGTTCCTGATCACCACGGGCATCGCCGAACCAATGTCCATGGACGCGTTCATCCGGGACGTGCTGCCGAGCCTGCCTGGCGCCGAACGGTGGTCCGGCCGCGGCGAATTATTGCGCCAGGTGGCCCGGCTCACGCGCGTGCTGCATGCGCGACAGTTTACGCATGGTGATCTGTACTGGCGAAACCTGGTGATTGCGGACAACGAGCTGGCGCGGCTCTCGCTCATCGACATGCCGCGCGGCCGACAGCATCCGCGGGAATTGGGCGTCGCGGCGCGGGCGGCAGACCTCGCTGCGCTGGATGCGCCGGCACCGTGGTTCTTCCGGCGCAGCGAGCGGTTGCGCTTCCTGCTCGACTACCGGCAGACCCGACGGCTCGATGCCGACGGCAAGGAGCTGATCCGGCAGGTGCTCAAGCTGGCCGGACCGATGCGCCGCAAACAGCTCGCGCATGTACAGGACGATGCCCCGAGACACGCGGAAATGTGAAAACGCCGCTGGCGATCGCGACTGCCGCCAACGCCTGCCGCGTTGTTGGCACCGAGTCAGTCGAGCGTGCGCCGAAAGGTCTTCAGCCCAACGGCGAGCAGACGCCGATGGCAAGCGCCGGTCTCAGACTGAATTGCTGACGCTTTCATTCGCACTCGGTTTCTTTGTTCTATAATTCTACGTTTGCAGTTTCACCATTCGACCAGGTGATCCCACGCAGCGGGGATGAACTGGCGCCCACCCGAGAACGAGAAAAGGATGTACGGATGACGCCACGAATTGCATTCGCCATTGCTTTTGCTTTTACTTGTGGGGCGGCTTCGTCAGATGAAGCGACGAGCCTTGCCTCGATCAGCCAGGCACCACCCAGTGCCGGATTATCGCAGGCTGGTACCGCAGCTTGGCAACTGGACCCCGAAGGGGTCTTGCCGGTGATCGAGCTGCCCGCATCGAAGCCGCTTGCCGAGACCATCGATCTGACCGCTCAGCCAGAGGAAATCTTCCACCGTATGCGCCAGGGCTTTTCGATGCCCAACCTCAACAGCCCACTGGTCCTGCATCATCAGCAGTGGTATCTGAATCATCCCGAATCGCTGCGCCGCATGGTCGAGCGCAGCAGTCGTTACCTGCATCACATCGTCGAGGAACTCGACAAGCGTGGCATGCCAATGGAGCTTGCCCTGCTGCCGATGGTCGAGAGCGCCTACAATCCGACCGCCTACTCGCGTAGCCATGCTTCCGGCCTGTGGCAGTTCGTTCCGGCAACCGGCAGGCAATACAAGCTCGAACAGAACTGGTGGGTTGACGAACGCCGTGACATCGTTGCTTCGACCGCGGCGGCACTCGATTACCTGCAGTACATCTACGATCTGCACGGCGACTGGCATCTCGCGCTGGCCTCGTACAACTGGGGCGAAGGCGCCGTCGGCAAGGCGATCAACAAGAACCGCGCGAATGGTCTGCCGACCGACTATCTGAGCCTGACGATGCCCGAGGAAACACGGCATTACGTTCCCAAACTGCAGGCGCTGAAGAACGTTTTCAGCAACCCCAACATCCTTGCCAATCTCAATATCCGCGGCGTTCCCAACCGGCCCTATTTCACGACGGTCACCAAGACCGCCAACATCGACGTCAAGCTGGCGGCGCAGCTTGCCGAAATGCCGGTCAAGGAGTTTGTCGCGCTGAACCCGGCACACAATCGTCCGGTCATCAAGTCCGAGACGCCGATGGTGATCCCGGCCGACAAGGTCGACACCTTCATCAGCAATCTCGAGGCCCATGAAGAGAGCGAAAAGCCGCTTTCGTCCTGGCAGGCCTATACCCTGCGGGCAGGCGATAGGCTCGAAGAGGTCGCGCCGCGTTTCGGCATGACGGTCGCCAATCTCAAAGCGGTCAATGGCATCAATGGCAGGATCAGACTTGCCCCCGGACTGACCCTGCTGGTTGCCGGTCAGGAGGGCGCAGAGCCTGCCGACCTGGCCGGGCTGCCTGAACAACCCCAGGTGGCAGAACCACCGCGCCTCGCGCCGCCATCACCGCGCCTCGCACCGCCGGAACCCGCGCCAGTTGCAGTCACGCGCACGCATACGGTGCAGAAAGGCGAGACCCTGCTCAAGGTGGCGCAGCGTTACGACATGAGCGTGGCCGAACTGAAGCAGCTCAACAAACTGCGTGTTGACCAGGTGAACGCCGGCGTCAAACTGGCGGTGGCCGCGCCCGAGCACAATGGCAAACCGGCATCCGCGGGCGCGCCTCCCGTCCTGGCGGCAGTGGACGGCAAACGTGCCGAAACACGCGCCGAACCGACCCCACCTGCCGCGACCCGCAGCCATACCGTCGGCAAGGGAGAAACGCTGGCGCAGGTGGCAAGTCGTTACGACATGAGCGTGGCCGAGCTGAAGCAGCTCAACAAGCTGCGTGGCGACCAGGTGAACGCCGGCGTCAAACTGGCGGTGGCCGCACCCGAGCCGGTCAGCAAGGTCCCGGCAGGCAAGTCGCGAATCGAAGCCACCGAGATCGAGAGCCGGCATGGCAAGGCTGACAGCCGCCAGACGCTGGCCAAGGCCGAAGCCAGGACCGGGAAAAAGGCTGAAGATTCGTCAGACACTTCCCGGCCTGCCAGCAAGAAACAGGCCAGACAGGCCCAATACACGATCCGTCATGGCGACACCCTGGTTTCGATCGCCAGGCAATTCCGGGTCGAGAAGGATGATCTGTTGCGCTGGAACCGCATCCAGGGCCACGAGATAAAGCCTGGACAGACGCTGACCATCCAGCTCGTGCAGAACATGCTGTAAGTGACCCGTTTTCCGACAATACGCCGCCGTGAGGCGGCGTATTGCTTTGCGCGGAGCTATGAAGGGGACGCAGGCCGTAGGTTGGGCTGAGGTACGAAGCCCAACACCCTCGACGACGACCCCGCTTGCCGGCCGCTACGCCTGCTGGCACGATGATCGGACGGGGGCGGCCAGGGTGTTTCGCGCTGCCGCCCGCAGCCCAGGCGACGCACTGCGCGTCTTCGCTCGCCCGACACCCGGCCGCGTCCTGTCGCGGAAGAATGCAAAACGCCGCCGTGAGGCGGCGTTTTTTTTCGTGCACCTCGGCTATCGATACAGGTGACAGCGCACCGTATGCGTGGCCGACAGCGTGCTCGTCCCAGGATAGCGTTCGCGGCAGGTAGCGCTGGCCTGC
This sequence comes from Candidatus Accumulibacter cognatus, assembly GCF_000584975.1. Lineage (NCBI taxonomy): Bacteria > Pseudomonadati > Pseudomonadota > Betaproteobacteria > Candidatus Accumulibacter > Candidatus Accumulibacter cognatus. The sequence goes on from NZ_JDST02000057.1 coordinate 28,147, forward strand.
CGGCAACGCGGATGGAAATGGCAGCCGTCTGGCGGATGGGCTGGCGAAGGGATTTCTCCCGGCAAGCGGATGAACTGCGGCTGCGCATCCAGGCGCGGACTCGGCACGGCGGACAACAGGGCGCGCGTGTAAGGGTGCTGCGGTGAACGCAGCACTTCATCGACCGTTCCCTGCTCGACGATACGGCCCAGGTACATCACCGCCACGGCGTGCGCCAGATGATCGACGACGGCGAAGTTGTGGGTGATGAACAGGTAGGCGAGCCCGAGATCGGCCTGCAAGTCGGCGAGCAGATTGAGAATCTGTGCCTGCACCGAAACGTCGAGCGCCGAGGTCGGCTCGTCGCAGATCACCAGATCGGGCTGTACCGCCAGCGCGCGGGCAATCGCGATACGCTGCCGCTGCCCGCCCGAAAACTCGTGCGGGTAACGCCCGGCGGCGGCTGGATCGAGGCCCACCTGTTGCAGGACGGTGGCGATTGCCGCCGCGCGTTCCAGCCGCTGCGGGTGGGTTCCCGGCATTGCCAGCGCGCGCATGCCCTCGCCGATGATCTCGCCGACGGCCATGCGTGGATTCAGCGAAGCGAAGGGGTCCTGGAAAATCATCTGCAGGCGTCGACGCAGTGGCCGCAGCTCGCGGCGCGACTGGCCGACGAGTTCCTGTCCCAGCAAGCGCACGCTGCCGCCGCTGCTCGGCAGCAGTTGCAGGATCGCCTTGCCGACCGTCGTCTTGCCACAACCGGATTCGCCGACCAGCGCCAGCGTACGGCCGCGCGCCAGTTCGAGCGAGACCCCGTCGACGGCGCGAACGTAGCCGACGGGGCGCTGCAGAATGCCGCGCCGGATCGGGAAATGGACGCACAAATCGGCGACCGAGAGCAGCGCGGGTGCGGCCAGGGTGGCGCTCGCGCGGGCGGTCGCCGCTGCGCTGCCGGTGCTGCGCGCGTGCCCCTGTGCGTCATCGAGGTGGCAGCGGACGCGATGATCCGGGCCCACCTCCCGCCACTGCGGTGCTTCCCGGCGGCACAGATCCCAGGCGTGCGCGCAGCGCGCGGCAAAACGGCAGCCGCCGGGCATGGCCGACAGTGGCGGCACCTGTCCAGGGATCGTTTCCAGGCGGCCGCCGCGCCGCGCCAGGTCGGGCAGGGCGGCGAACAGCTTTTGCGTATAGGGATGGCGTGGCGATGAAAAGAAGGCCGCGCGCGGCGCCTCTTCGACGATCTCGCCGGCGTACATGACGCCGACGCGGGTCGCCATCTGCGCGACGACGCCGAGGTCATGGGTGATCAGCAGCATCCCCATCGCCCGTTCGGCCTGCAAACGCCGCAGCAGTTCGAGAATCTGCGCCTGGATGGTGACGTCGAGCGCCGTCGTCGGTTCGTCGGCGATCAACAGGCGCGGCTGGCCGGCCAGCGCAAGCGCGATCATCACCCGCTGTTTCATGCCGCCCGAGAGCTGAAAGGGATATTCGCCGAGGCGGCGCTCGGGGTCGGCAATGCCGACCGCGGTCAGCAGTTCGAGCGAACTCGAGCGTATCGCCTGCCCGGCCAGCCCGAGGTGGCGTTCGAGCACCTCGGCCAACTGGCGACCGACGGTCAACACCGGATTGAGGCTGGTCGCCGGCTCCTGGAAGATCATCGCCATGCCGCCACCGCGCACGCCGCGCATGTCGGCTTCCGGCAGCCGCAGCAGGTCGCGGCCGGCGAATAAGACTTCGCCGCCGAGAATCCGCCCGGCCGCTGGCAGCAGCCGCAGCAGTGCCAGCGCCGTGGCCGACTTGCCGCAACCGGACTCGCCGAGCAGCGCCAGCGTCTCGCCGGCGGCAACCGCGAAGCCGATGCCATCGACCGCCGCCAGCAGAGATCGCCCGCTGGCGAAAGCAATCGAGAGATCGCGCACTTCAAGCAAGCGTTCTTCGTTCACGGTGGCTTCCTGACTCATGCCGATCCCGTCAGGCGGGGGTCGAAAGCGTCGCGCACGGCGTCGGCCAGCAGGTTGGCCGCGAGCACCAGCGTGAACATGAAAACGAATGCTGCCGCCAGCGACCACCACACCATCGGTTCGCGGGCCAGCTCCAGGCGGGCATTGTTGATCATCGTTCCGAAGCTGATCATCGTCGGATCGACGCCGATGCCGACGTAGGAGAGCACCGCTTCGGCGAGCACCAGGCTAGAAAAGTCCATCACCAGCGCGATGATCACGATGTGCATCAGGTTGGGGAGGATGTGGCGCGCGATGATGCGCAGGTCGGAAACACCAAAGGCCTGCGCCGCCTGGATATACTCGAGTTCGCGCAGCTTCAGCGTTTCGCCGCGCAGCAGCCGGCACAGGCCGGTCCAGCTGGTCACCCCGAGAATGAAGCAGAGTGCCAGCAGACGCAGGTCGGCGCGCTCGGCGGCGGTGGCGAACCATTGCGGATGCGTGTCGATCAGCACCTGCATCATCAGCACTGCGGCAGCGATCAGCAGCACGCCAGGAATCGAACTCAAGGTCGTGTAGAGGTATTGGATCAGGTCATCGACCCAGCCGCGGAAGTAGCCGGCGACGACGCCGAGGAAGATTGCCACCGGCAGCATCACCAGCGTCGTCACCAGGCCGATGACCAGCGCCGTGCGCACGCTCTTGAGCACCTGATAGAGCACGTCCTGACCCACCTTGTCGGTGCCGAAGACATGGTAATCGGTGGCCAGCATCGCCAGCGGCAGGCCGCACAGCAGCAATGCGGCGAGCGCGGCGAGCACCGCCTTGCAGGCCAGATCGCTCTCCTTGTGCCAGATGCGCCGCCATGCTTGCCGGTGCGAGCAGTTCTGGCGACGCGCCAGGAGTGCCGCGGTCGCTGCCGCCAGCGCCCACCAGACGAGCATGGCCATGCCGAGCGCGCGCAGGACGCGTTCAGCGACGTCGGCATCGCGGCGAGCCTCGTCGGCACCCAGATGCGCGCCGCCATGCTTGAGCCGCGGGTATTCGCGACTCTGCCGAAGCTGGCCGTCGGCATCGCGGACCTTGATCGACTCCTTGGCGTGCGCACGCGTCGCCAGAGGCTCCGAATAGGTTTTCTCGGTACGCGTACGCAGCGGCGTCAGGAGGAAGTCGAGCAGCGACAGCACTTCGACCGAATAGACCGCGGTTTTCTCGCTGCCGCTGCCGGCACCGCGACCGGCACCTTCCTCGAGGCGCGGCCGATAGTGCAGCGAATCGAGCAGGCCGATGCAGACGAAGACCAGCAACACCGTTGCCGACGCCATTCCTGACCGGCTCCGGCCGACCCGCCGCCAGGCGGCGCGCCATAGCGGATTACGCCGGGACAGCCAGCCGAGCACGCTCGCCGCCAGCACCAGCAGCCAGATCAGCCCATCCGACCAGAGTAGGACAGGGGCCATCAATGGAAGCGAATCCGCGGGTCGACGAGGGTGTAGGAGAGATCGGTGAGGATCAGTCCGACGATGTACAACACCGAGCCGATGAACACCATCGCGCGCACGACCGCGAAGTCCTGCGCGTTGATCGCGTCGATGGTGTAGCTGCCGAGGCCGGGGATGCCAAAGAACGATTCGGTGAGCAGCGAGCCCATGAACAGCAGTGGAATCACCACCACCACGCCGGTCAGGATCGGAATCAGGGCGTTCTGCAGGACATGCCGGAAGAGCACGGCCGCTTCGGCAAGCCCCTTGGCACGGGCGGTGCGGACATAGTCCTTGGCGATTTCCTCGAGGAAGATCGTGCGGTACCAGCGCGTCGAGGAACCGATGCCGGAAATGACGCCGATCAGCACCGGCAGGATCAGGAACTTCCAGGCATCGAGGCCGCCGCCATAACCCGAGATCGGTACCAGTCGCCAGATCTTGCTGACCAGATACTGGCCGCCGATGATGTAGAAGAGGCCCGAGATCGACATCATCGCGACGCACAGGACGACGCCCCAGAAATCGAGATAGCTGGCACGGAAGAAGGTCAGCAGCAAGGCAAACGAGACCGTCACCAGTAGGCCGAGAATGAAGGTCGGCAGGGCGATGGCCAGCGACGGGCCCATCCGCGAGACGATTTCCCGAGCAATGTCGCGACCGTCCTCGGCGCGCCCGAAATCGGCGGCGAACATGCGCGCCGACTTGGCGAAGAAGATGGTATCGGTGAACACCGCGCTGCCGGTCGCCGCCGGGTTGATGAACAGCGGCTTGTCGTAACCGCGCTCGGCTTTCCAGCGCTCGATGGTTTCCGGCGTCACGCGCTTGACGCCAAGCTGCATGCGTGCCATGTCGTCGGGCGTGTTGACCACGAAGAACAGCGCGAAGGTGATCAGGTTGACGCCGATCAGGATCGGCACCGCGTAGAGCAGACGGCGAATGAGATAGGCAAGCATGGTGATCGTGAAAGTGGCGGTAGCGGGTCGCTCATCAAGGGATTCATCCGCGCGCCGTACTGCGCTCGCGGCGGCGATAGCCGAGCGCCGCCGGCAGGAGCAGGGCCAGGAGCAGAACGGCGATTGCCGCCAGCGGCCAGAGTACCGGCCGATTCCATTCCTGCCGCAGGCGCTGCCGCTCGGCGACATCGATGCGCTGGTATTTCAGCGTATTGTGGCCGACCTCGGTCGGTTTGCGATTCTTCAGCCAGACATGGCTCAGCGTATAACTCGTCGGGTGAAAGCCGTAGATCCACGGTGCATCGTGCTGCAGCAGCGCCACTGCCTGGCGGATGATCGCCAGCCTCTCGACGCCGCGCGGTCCCTCGCTCTCGAGGTTCTTCATCTGTTCGAAGAGTTGGTCGAACGCCGGGTTGGCGTAGTTGGAAGCGTTCTCGCCGCCCTTGGCGACCTTGCCTTCGCGACTGGCGAGCAGGAACAGGAAGTTCTCGGGGTCCGGATAATCGGCGTTCCAGCCGAGGTAGTAGAGCTGCACCGCCCCTTTGCGGACCTTCTCCTGGAAGCGGTTGAAATCGGTCGAGCGAACCACGAGCTGAATGTCGAGCTTGGCGAACTGGCGCGTCAGCCAGTCGAGTCGCGACTTGTCGCCCATGCCGCCACCCGTGGTGTCGAGATTCAGCACCAGCGGCTCGCCGGTGCTGGCCTGGCGACCATTCGGCCAGCCCGCTTCGGCGAGCAGTTTCTTCGCCACGTCGATGGGTTTGCGCCGCGCCTGCCTGTCGATCCAGTCGTAGACCACCGGGTTGATGCCCGCTTCCCCCTCGACATGACCGAAGATTCCCGGCGGCAGCGGGCCATTCGCGGCAATACCCCGACCGTTCATGAAAATCGAAATGAACTCTTCCTGATCGATGGCGATCGACAGCGCCTGACGCAGCTTGGTCTGCGCTTCTGCCAGGCCACCGACGACCGGGTCGAGCATGTTGAAACCCATGTAGAAGATCGAAGCGCGCACGCTGGTCAGCAGGCGAATCCCCTTGCAGCGCATCTCGTCACTCAATTGCACGTCGCCACCGACGCCGAGCCGAACTGCCTGGTCGAAGCTGTCGGAGGAAATCCCCGAAGCGTCGTAATAGCCCTGCAGGAACTTGCTCCAGTAGGGAATGCTCTCCTTTTCGCGCGAGAAGACCGCCTGGTCGATGAACGGCAGCATCTTGCCGCAGTCGGCCAGCAGTCCGTCGGCCTGGTCTTCGGGGTCGCCCAGGCAGGGATAGGTCTCGCCGTGGAAGTTCGGGTTGCGTTCGAGGACCATGCGGCTGTTCGGATTGTTCTGCGTCAGCATGAACGGGCCGGTGCCGACCGGATACCAGTCGAGCGTCAGATTCTTCGCGGCCATGCCGGGCTGGTGGTAGAAACGGTCGACCTCGCGCGGCACCGGCGCGAAGAAGGGCATCGCCAGCCAGTACACGAACTGTGGGTACTTGCCGCGCAGGGTGATGCGGTAGGTATGGCGGTCGACCCGTGTGACGCCGCTGAGCGCAAAGCGGTCGAGGTCGATCCAGGCGTCGGGTGGCAGTGTCCTGGCTTCTGCCTGCAGCGCGTCGCCGAGTTCGCGCAGGCCGACGATGCGCTCGGCCATCATCCCGAAGATCGGCGAATGCAGGCGCGGATGCGCCAGGCGTTTGATCTCGTAGATGTAATCATCGGCGACCAGCTCGCGGCTGGCGGTGGCGCGGAAATCGGCAATCTTCTCGATACCGCGCAGTTGTTCGCGGTCGAGATTCCGATACAAGGGCTGGCCGGTGGCATCGCTGGCAAAGGCCGGATGCGGTTGATAGCGGATGCCGGGGCGAAGGCGAATCTCGTAAACACTGTGCGCAATGGCTTCGGCCGGCGCGCTGGCCGGCAGTTCGCGACCGCGATCGTCGTAATAACGCGGTGTCGGCACGGCATCGCTGGTCAGGGGAATCAGCGTGTACGGTCGCTTCAGGTAATGGTATTGCAGCGGCGGCTCGTAGATCTGCGCGGTGAAGGTGATTTCGTCCTCGGTGTAGGATTGTACCGGGTCGAGATGCTTGGGCCGCTCGGTGAATGCCGAGTAGAGGATGTTCTGGCCGCGTTCGGCGCGCGGATAGGGGTCGTTCTGCTCGCTGCCACAGGCCGTGAGCAGGAGCAGCAGCGACAGAGCGGTGAAGCGGAAAAAGGGCATGGGCCGAAGTGTAGCGCGAAGTGGGCGGTTCTGTTGCCGAACCGATGGCCACAGGCCATGCCGAGGATGCAATTGCCCATGCCGTGCGCGATGACGGATACCGGCATGCCGGGGCCGAGACGGCTGAGCTGGTCGAGCAGGTCGGCCATCTGCTGCCAGGCGTGGCGTGCGTCCTCCTCGTCACGGACGTAGGTAGGCCAGCAGTTCACCATTCTTTTTTTTGAGCGGCGCGAGCTTTGCCGAGCGATTCGCCGGACAGACGAATACGCCGTCAGGAGGCCTCGAAGTTCTCAGCAGGACTCCGACTGCATCGCTGTCACTCGCCGTCAGCGCCACGAATCAGAACCTGAACGTCTTCATCAACGCCGGGAGTCAAGTCCTCACCGGACTGGGTCCCTCCGGTTTCCAGGACTTCGACGCGATCGGTGAAGGGTCATTCGCCATCCTCTTCTCTACCGATCAATCGGAGTTCGGTTTTCAGCTGGTCGGCGGAAACGGAGGGTCGGCAACCATCGACTTCTTCCTCCGCGACGGATTGCTGATCGACCACCTCGTCGTCGGCGGACTGGCTGACGCGTTTTACGGTTTCAGCCGCGAGGGCGGCACTTTTGATATCGCGGGCATTTCGATCTTCAATGATGACGCCGCAGGCATTGGTTTTGACAACCTGAAGCTGAAGCACGACGTGAAATCCGAGGGAACCGTCCCCGAGCCGGGTACGGTGCTGCTGGTTGGCGCTGCGCTTGCTTCGCTCGCCGGTCGCCGGCGCTTCTTCCCGAGCTGAACTCCATCGGGCGGTCTGCCGTTCTGGCGATCGCGCACAACATCGCGACACCATTTGCGCGTCGCGATGTCTTTCGTCGATGGTTCGCGGCGCAGCGCATCGCCGGAAGCCTGGCGAGCGGCCGCAGACGAAGCACGTGCGGGCAAAGCGCCGAACTGCCGGCGCGCTCGGCAAGCCGTTGAACACCCCACTCGCCACCAACTCCTTTGCCAGATCGACCGGGCAGCCACCGATGGGGCATACGCGATCGCGGGGAACGCGATCGAATGCACGATCTGAATCCCGCCCAGCTCAGTGCCTGTGGTCATCCGCCCGGCCGGGTGGATGACCACAGGCATGAGTCCTCCCACGACGGGCGATGAGCACTCTTCTTGCTTCAGTCTGGGCCATTGCGCATGGCTGCTACTTCCATCCAGCACCTACCAGGCAACGCGCTGATCGGATGCGTACTCAGGCGCGGACTGAGCCTGGCAGTCGTCCTCGCCCAGGGTTTCGCCCTGCATCTCCCAGAGCGGGAGCGCACGGGCTTTCATCAGCCGTGGCGGCGAGGCCGGTTCGCCCAGATGGGTCAGGATTTCGTAGACGGCACCGGCGTCGGTGATGAAGGCGATGATTCGCCTCTCGCCGCCGCGTGCTCAGACGAGCGGAAAGACCTCATCGATCCGCGCGAGCAGCAGTGTCCAGGCGAAACGGGCGGCGTGACAGAGGATCGCTTCCGCTTCCCCAGGTGTCGAGCTGCGTGCAGGCGAACAGCGCCGCGAGGTTCTGCACGCGGTGAACTCGAGTTCCACGAAGAGGATTTCGAGTTCTGCCCCGCCTGCAGATCCGTCACCGATCCATTGATGGCCGCTTGCATGCCGCCCACGGGCGGCGTGCTTTTCTCGCGGTTAGCGGTTGATCAGCAGCGGAGCTGGCGAGAAGTCGATGCGCCGGGTTTCGACGATACGTTGCTGGTCGAGCTTGCCCTCGACGATCTCGTAGCCCATCAGCGCGAAGATCCGGCCCCGCAGGAAGAGCGGACGCGAATTCCCTTACCAGTCCACACACGAGGCGCGGCAACCATCGTTGCGCTCCTTGCCCGCCGGGCGCGCGTCCAGCCTTCCTAGGTCACCAAGCGACAGCGCATGGTTGCGCAGAAACAGGACGCCGGCCGATTCACGGCGCAATTGGTCGGCCGCCGCGTCGCCGCCGCCAATGATCGGCAACCCGAGCAGGCCATCGAATTCGCTCTCCGGTTGGTAGAAGAAGCCGTGGCTGCGCGTCTCTCCCTGCGCCGAGTTCTTCTGCGTATAACGGTCCACCGTCACCGGCAGTCGCGCCAGACGCACGCTGGTGAAGTGCAGATCCTTGCCGTCGCTGCCGACGACCAGCGCATGCTTGCCCAGTGCTTCGACGTGATCGACGGAATGCGGCAGCGGCAGGCTGTAGACCTCGCCCTGCGCGTAGCGCACGACATGGACTGGTGAGTCCTTCTTGTCCTTTCGTTACTTGCTAGGTCCGTAAACGAGCATGCACAGTGTTCGGGGTTAGGCCAGCCTTGCCAGGTCAGCGATTTTCGAGTCGCCCGTAATCGAGCAAGCCGGCGCGGATCGGCTCGCGTTGCAGGTGCTCGTCCTGCAATGCGTCGCTGATCGGCCAGAAATCGGGGTGCGTTCGCCGCACGGCAAAGCGATCGGCGAGCGCGCGATAGTCGGTTTCGCCGGCAAGCCCGGCGATCGCTTGCGTCAGTGCGGGAACCCGGCTGCGTTCGACGCGATAGATCGCGTTCGGGTAGGCGCCGATGAATCCGGAGACGACGGTCAGGCTGTTCTCGGCCGGCAACAGGTTGCGTCCTTCCCGCAAGAGACTGGTGACGTTGCTGTGTCCCGTATTGCGCAACAAGGTGAAGTAGGCCGGCACTCGTGCCGGCTGGTCGATTCGCAGGATCACCACTTCCGGTAGCCACGACAGCGCGGGTCCGCGCAATGCTGCCAAGGTGCCGAGGTCGCGACGCAGATCCACATCGGCCATGCCGGTCAGTTCATGGCGACGATCGAGCACCGGTGCCATGTGTTTGCGCAGCATGGCATACAACTCGGGTAGCGGGTCGTCGCTCAGGTACGGAATCGCGCTGTCGACGTCAAGACGCGCCAAGCTGCCGTAGACATGGTTCTTGACGTCCTCGTCGGCACCACGGTACCAATAGTCGCGTACTTCCCGCCGCCGGTCGAGAGGCAGCAAGGCAAGAAAATTGAATTCGCCTTCCATGCGCATGAAATCCATATACAAGCGCGACAAAAATTGATGACCGATGTTGCCGTAAACGTCGAAACCGGCGACCAGCAGGTAATGAATGCGCTCGAGCAAAGGATAGCCGATCAACCAGGCCGTCTTCGGTGGCTCACCGAGCAAGCCCTTGACCACGGATGCGCTATCGAAGTGGCGAAAGACGGTCAGCGCCGCGTTCGGGTTGACGCCTTCTCCTTTCCAGATCCAGTCGAGATCGGGTCGATTATCGTCAAGCGCGTAACGCGTCAGCACAGCCGACTTCTCCTGAAGGTACTTCTCCTCGAGCTGGGCATACCGGCGCCACGGGCCGATGATCCTGGCGTTACTGCCCTCCTCTGAGGGCAGGCGCAGAAACTGGGCCTGACGATCGAGAAACTCGTCGCGCGCTTGAGCCACGCCATGGTTGGCGACAAAAAAGACCCAGAAGCGGTCCTGGATCACGTCGAGCGCGACCTGCCCACGGCACACGGGCCCTTTGATGAATCCCATGATCGTGAACTCGGCTTCGTCGAGCAGGAACTGATAACGCGCTCTGACCGGCAGCGCGCGGAAAGTCGTGAACGGATTCGACGCCGCGTCCGGATCGTAGCCGGGAAGTTCATCGACCGCGTAGTCAGGCTTGAAGAAGAGTTCGCGCCAGCGCAGCAGGCGCTTCGCTCCCAGTGCATAGGGCATGTGCGTCTTGTCGACGACCGTTTCCCTTTCCCGCACGAAGCGGTAGTACACGCGGTCGACGCCCGGATCATCGTACGGCCTTCGGCTTGCGATCAGGTCTACCGCTACCCCCGGCGGCGTGCGCGAGCGAACCAACTGGAAGTAATGACGCTGCGCATCGTTGTCGAAAAAGAGATGGGCGAGGAAGAGATGCTCATAGAGGTAGCGACTGACCAGGCGCTGTTTGAGCGAATCGCCATTCAGGAAACGCTCCCATTGATCTAGCTGTTCCTCGACCTGCTTGGGCAACGGTGGCATTCCTTCGAACGGTGCTCCCGCTTCCAGCCAGCGAGTCACCATGCTCATCTCGGCCGTGGTCAGTCCGGGCAACCCGAACGGCATTCCCCAGAAGGGGTTCTCGCGTTCGAAGGCGTCGAGCTCCTCGATCCGCGGACAGGATTCGGCGCGATCGAGCGAGAAGTCGAAGCTTGGCGGCAAGATACTGCCTGCTGGCAAGGGATGCTGCGCTTTTAACCGTAGCAGGCGATAAAGGACGCTCGCCGCCAGATTCGCACTGGCGTCGCGTTCATTGAGCACCGCCGAAAAACCCAGGTTGCGCCACTGCGACGCCGTCTGCGCATCGGCGAACAGCCGGGTCGGTTGCGCCTCCCGCAAACGCGTGGCGTAGACCCGGTCCTTGCTGCTGCCGCGGGCAATCCCCTCCCAGGAAGTCAGTTTCTGCTGGCAAGGCGCGTCGTAGCAGGCGTGGCAAACGACGCAACGGCGCTCGAGGATAGGTTGAACGTCACGCCGAAAAGCCAGTCCAGGCAACGGTGCGCGCATCGCGTCAAAGCGCTTCGGATCGGCCGGACCGTATTGTTCGTCCAGGGCATGGCGGGAAAGCAGGCTACAGCCGCTGACCAGAATGACCCACGCGAGCGCAAGGATGTGGTGATTTTTCACGCAAATTCCCTCTCAAGGCGGCGACGCCAACGATCACCGTCCTTCCCGACGGCAATGCTTCCGGTCGCCGGGACGGATTATCCTGCGAACGACGGACAGTGCGGCGGCATTCATTCATTGGAACAGGGCATGATGTTCTTCACGATCCTCTATCAGATCGATGACACGGCTTCATGGTCTGCGCCTCGATGGACGTGATGGCACGCGAAACGCATGCGTGGCGATTGATCCGTCGTGTTCACGAACATGAAGACCTCGACGAGATCGTCTGCTTCATAGAACGGCAAGGGTTGCTGTATCCGGCCTGAAGGGCTCCGACTTTAGCATCGCCTGAGGTCGCGGCGGCGCAGGGCGGTTGTCGCGGTCCCCGGTGGAGGTCGGGGATACCCATGCAGTCGTGCCGGTGACCAGCGGTCCTGTACTCACATTTCCATGTATTTTTCAGGGTCTTGAATCGTTTGACCGCATCGGGCGATTGCGGAATACTCACTGTTTTTCGACAACGCGAACGACAACCGTTCGCGTTGGTCCAAGCACTCAGCGACCGACGCCCGTCGTGTCGTGCCAACTCGGGGAGCCTAGGCAGAGTCACGAATGGATGCGGCGGCAACGGAAATTCTGATCATCGACGATGACGAGGCGATTCGCCACCTGCTCGCGCTGCACCTGCGCGGCCAGGGCTATGCGACGGCGACCGCGAGCGACGGTCTTGCCGGCGTCGAGCGTTGTGCCGCCCAGCGCCCGGCGTTGGTTCTGTGCGACCTGCGTATGCCCGGTCTCGACGGCCTCGGGGTCATCGAGGCATTGCATGCCGACTATCCGGGACTTCCGGCCATCGTCGTCTCGGGCACCGGCGACCTCGGCGATGCGATCCAGGCGCTGAAGCTCGGTGCCTGGGACTTCATCACCAAGCCGATCGAGGATTTTGCTGTCCTCGACCATGCCGTGGGCCGGGCGCTCGAACGGGCGAGGTTGATCAAAGAGAACCTCGCCTACCGCGAGCACCTCGAGGCCGCTAACGCCAAGCTGGCGGAGACGCTGCGCCGGATCGAGGAAGACGAAGAGGCCGGACGACGGATCCAGTTTACTCTGCTGCCCGACGACCGGGCCGCCTTCGGCGGCTACGAGTGCAGCCGCTTCCTCGCGACATCTGCCATCCTCGGTGGCGACTTCGTCGATTATTTCGCGATCGATTCCGGACGCATCGGCATCTACATCGCCGATGTCTCGGGCCACAGCGTTCCCTCGGCGGTGGTGACCGTGCTGCTCAAGAGCTATGTGGGCCGCTACCTGGAGAGCTTCCGCCAGTATGCCGACCCGACGATCCTCGACCCGGCGGCGCTGCTCGCGGCGCTCAACCGGCAGATCTTCGAGGGGCGCCACGGCAAGTACCTGACGATGTTTTATGGCGTGGTCAATCTTTCGAGCGGCCGTTTTGATTTTGCCAATGGCGGGCATTTTCCGTTCCCGCTGCTTTGTGACGGAAAAACGGTCAGCGAGATCGGCGGCCGCAGCCGGCCGGTCGGGATGTTCACCGATGCGAGCTACGTCAACGAGCAGATCGATCTTCCCGATCGTTTCGCCCTGCGATTTTTTTCCGACGGCGTCCTCGATGTCATGGACGCAGCGGACCTGAGCGGTCGCAAGACGGCCTTGCGCGAGCTTGCGGGCGACATCGACGCTGACGCCGCCGAACTGGCGCGCCGGCTCTGCATCGACGGCGATCGGCAATTGCCGGACGATGCCACCGTACTGTCATTGAGGAGATGCCTGCACCGTGTCTGATGACGGAAATGTATGCTTCGCGCGCCAGGGCGGTACCTGGATCTTGCGGTTCCAGGGGGATATCCGGTACACGATGGCGCACGCTGTCGACGTCTTCATTGACGACATGTTCGCACACGGCAATCCCCTGCGCATCTGTGCCGATCTCAACGCCACGACGAGTATCGACAGCACGGGCATCGGTTTGATCGCCAAGCTGTCGAACGGCATGCGGGTTGTCGGTCGCGAAATGCCCATCGTCTTCTCGGCGAACGCCGACGTGGTCGAGACGCTGCGCAATGTCTGCCTGGACGAGGTCTGCACGATCGTCGCCAGCGCACCGGAAGTGGTCGCCGAAAACGAGATTCCCGCAACGACCCCCGACGAGCGCGAGCTTGCCCGAACGATCGTCTCGGCGCACTGCATGCTCTGCGATCTCTGTGAAAATAATCGTGCCGAATTCAGCGGCGTGATCGAAGCCTTTCAGCGCGAAGTCGATCGAACCTGAGCGGCGGTCGCGTGAATACTCCTCCCGAGCCCTGCGTGGCGTCCGTCATGTCGCGACTGTCCCCGGAGGGATCAGCACCGGGACCCGCGCCGGAGACCGCATCCTGGGCGAGCGCACTGATCGATGCCGCGCCAGACGCGATCGTCGTCATCGATGGCGCCGGCCGCATCGTCCTTGTCAATGCGCAGGCCGAGCGCTTGTTCGGATACTCGCGTGGCGAACTCGTCGGGCAGGTGATCGAGGTGCTGGTGCCGGACCGCCTGCGCTCCGGGCACGTCGGGCGTCGGCAGGCGTTCGGCGAGCACCCGACGGCGCGCCCGATGGGCGTCTCGCTCGACCTCAGCGCACGCTGCCGCGACGGTCGCGAGGTGCCGGTCGAGATCAGCCTGAGCCCGCTCAGCACGCCGGGCGGCATGCTGTTCTCCGCGGCGATCCGCGACATCACCGAGCGCCGGCGGACCCAGGAAGCGTTGCGTCAGGCGCGAGACGAACTGGAGTTGCGCGTCCACGAGCGGACCGCCGAACTCGAGCAGACCAACCGTGTGCTTCACCAGGAGATGGCAGACCGCGAGCAGGCCGAAGGTGCGCTGCGCCAGGCCCAGAAGATGGAGGCCGTCGGGCAGCTGACCGGCGGCATCGCGCACGACTTCAACAACCTCCTCACCGTCGTCATCGGCAGCCTGCAGATCCTGGCCCGCCATGTCGCGAAGGACCCATTCGCGACAGAACTGGCCGGGGCCGCCCTGAAGGCGGCGCGGCGTGGTAGCGAACTCAACCGCACCCTGCTCGCGTTTTCGAGGAAGCAGCGGCTGGCCCCGGTGGCCGTCGACTGCAACGAAATGATTGCCCACCTGACCGGCATGCTGCGTCGCGTGCTCGGCGAGCATGTGTCGATCGGCGTCGCGCCCGCGGCGGACCTGCCGCGCGCGATCGCCGATGCCGGCCAGCTCGAGACCGCGCTGCTCAACCTTGCCGTCAACGCGCGCGACGCGATGCCCGACGGCGGCACCCTGACGCTGGAAACTGCCGCCGTGACGCTCGACGCCCACTATGCGGCGAACGAGGTCGATGTCAAACCCGGACGCTATGTGATGCTCGCCGTGTCGGATACCGGCTGCGGCATGACGCCCGAGGTCGTCGCGCGCGCCTGCGAGCCGTTCTTCACGACCAAGGAGGTCGGCAAGGGCAGCGGCCTCGGCCTCGCGATGGTCTATGGCTTCGTCAAGCAATCGGGTGGGCACGTGAAGATCTACAGCGAACCAGGCTTCGGCACGACGATCAAGCTCTTCCTGCCCGAGGTCGTCGCCACCACGTCGATCGGCGAGGCGGAACCGGCCACGGCGGATGAGTTGCCGATCCGCGGCGGCGACGAGACCTTGCTCGTCGTCGAAGACGAGGAGGACGTCCGGCAGCTGGCCTGCCGCGTCCTCGGCGGGCTTGGCTACCGCATCCTGCAGGCCTGCGATGGGCGCGACGCCATGGTCCTGATCGAGTCCGACGCGACGATCGACCTTTTGTTCACCGACGTCGTCCTGCCCGGCGGCATGAACGGCCCGGAGATCGCCCGCCGCGCCCGCCTGCGGCGTCCGGGCCTCAAGGTGATGTACACGTCGGGCTATACCGGCAACGCGATCCAGCAACTCGACGCCACGCTGACGCCGGTGCACCTGATCACCAAGCCGTACGCGATCGACGAGATGACGCGCGCAGTGCGCGCGCTGCTCGACGCCGATTGAATCGGGCGCGCGCGATCGGTCGCCCGCCGAACGTCAGGCCTTCGGCACCACCGTTCCCGGAGCAACGCAGAGCGCCTGGTTGAGGGCGATGACCGCCTTCTTGTAGTCGCCGCGCTCGATCACGAACTGCATGTTCACCTGGCGCAAGGTCTGCGATATGCAATTGACATTGACGCCGGCTTCCGCCATCGCCTGCGCGGCGCGCGCCAAAACGCCCGGGATACCGATGTTGGAGCCGATCGCGCAGACGATGGCGCTCTTCTTCACCGTGACGACCTGGTAGCGCGCCTCGAGCTCTTCGACCAGTTCCGTGGTCACCGAACTGTCCCAGACCAGGTGGGCGATCGAGTTGGCGTTGGTGGCCTTCAGGATGTAGCTGATCTCGTGCTTGCAGAAGATCTCCATCAGGCCGTAATCGAAGCCGACGGTGCCGACCATCGAGGGGTCGTGGATCTCGACCAGCGTCACCTTGTCGGTGCCGGTGACCATCTCGACGCGGGCGCGCTGGCCGACGTAGTCCTTGGTGATCAGCGTGCCGGGATGCTCGGGCTCGAAGGTGTTCTTCAGGCGGATCGGGATGCCGGCCAGTTCCATCGGCTTGGCGGCCTTCGGGTGGATCGCCTCCATGCCGACGTCGGCCAGCTGGTCGGCGACGTCGTAGTTGGTGGCGCCGACGATGACCGCGTTCTCGAGGCCGACCAGGTTGGGGTCGGCCGAGGAGAGGTGGAACTCCTTGTGGATCACTGCCTCGGCCGGGCGCACCTCGACCGCGATCTTGCTGAAGGTGACCTCGGAATAGCCGCGGTCGAACTCGCGCATGATGCCTTCCACGCCCTTGGTGTAGCCCGTGGCGACGATCACGTTGTTGGCGAGGTCGAGGCCAAGGAAGCTCTTCTGGATACGCTCGTCGATCGTCCATGCGTAGTCGTCGTCGAAGCCGGCGAGGTCGAGCAGGATGGCCTTGACGTCGTTCGCCTTGAGGATCTCGACGGCGTTGAAGGCGCTATGCGATTCGCCGATCGAGGCGAGTACCTCGCGCGCCGCGAGCAGCACGTCCTTGCGGCTGATGTAGCCGCTGGCGAGTACGTGGTGCATCGCCTCGAGGTATTTCTTGGCCTGCGCGATGCGTTCGTCGACGAAGGCGTCGGCGATAGCCAGCGGCAGCCCGAGGTCGGCGAAGCCGGCGTTCAGCTTCTTCAGGCTGGCCGCGAGGCCGCCCAGCGCCTGGTGGTAGTCGGCACCCTCGGCGAACAGCGCGTAGATGCCGCGCTCGCCGGTCTTCTTGTGTTCTAGCAGCTGGTTGGTTACGCCCGAGTAGGCGGAAACGACGTAGATGCGGCCGTAGATGCGATCCTTGTCGTACAGCATGATGTGGCGAAGCACGTCGCCGAAGGCGGACATCGAGGTGCCGCCGATCTTTTCGACAGAAATTTGAGCTTGCGGGGAGCTGGTCATGGCGTTGATTCCGGAAATTGCAGTGGCAGGGGTGGAAAACCCGCTAGCGTACCGGATTGACGAGTGTTTCTGTCGGGATTTCGACAAACAATCAGCCCATTGGGCACTCGACGGACGATTTTTCGCCCTACCGAGATCAATTGCTGGCGATTGGGAAGATTCACCCGCTCACAAATGCGTCCATGGGGTTTCGGCTCTCCATCCGGTGGATCGAACCGCCGACAGGGGTCATTCGTTGGCCCTGGGAAGGGCTGGTGCCACACCGTCGTCGGCCGTTCACCCCAGGTCGCCGGGAATGTCGATATCGCGCAAGATGCCCGCGTCGTCGACCGCAAGCAGCCGCAGGTACTCGGGGTGCGCCTTCAGGATGCGCCCGGCACCGGCATCGCCTTGCAGGGTCGATAGCGCGTCGCGCCAGCCGGTCATGAAACCCACCGGGTGCCCGCGCACGCTCCCCAGCGCCGGCGCGACGATAGCCTGGGCATGGCCGGTCCGGGCCGCATCGCGCAGCGCGTCGGCCACCTGCCGCACGGTCGCCGGGGCGATGAAGGGCATGTCGGCAAGGGCGACGATCCAGCCGGCCGCATCGGCACTGGCACGGACGCCAGCGGCGAGGCTGTGGCCCATGCCGAGCGTCGAAACCGCGCTGGTCACAACGCGCAGGCCTTCGCCGGCCAGGCGTTTGGCAAGCGCGGTCTGGTCGGGGCGCAAGACCGCGATCGAATCGGGGCAGGCGGCGCGCAGCACGCGGGCAGCGCCGACGGCGACCGGCGTGCCGTCGGCAAGCGGATACATCAGCTTGTCGGTCCCGAAGCGCCGGCCGTAGCCGGCAGCGAGCAGGAGGCCGACGAAGCGGGCCCGGGCAGGGTCAGCCGGCAAGGCTGGCCGCGCAGACGCCGCTCGTGAGGGGCACCTCGGTGCCGCTGCGGACCAGGGTCACGCCACGGATCACCGCGGTCATTTCGGCGAGGATGGCGACCGCAATTTCGGGCGGCGTGCGGCTGCCGATCGGCAGACCGACCGGGCCGTGCAGGCCAGCGAGTTCTTCCCCGCTGAGGTCGAAATAGCGCGCCAGCCGCTCGCGCCGCCGCGCGTTGTTGATCCGCGAGCCGATGGCGCCGACGTAGAAGGCCGGCGACTTCAGCGCTTCGAGCAGGGCCATGTCGTCGAGCTTGGGGTCGTGCGTCAGCGCGACGACGGCGCTGTGCGGGTCGAGGCCCATCGCGCGCACCACGTCGTCGGGCATCTCGCGCGACAGGGTGGTGCCGGCGACGCGCCACTCGTCGGCGTATTCCTCGCGCGGGTCGCAGACGGTGACTTCGTAGTCCATCAGCAGCGCCATCGAAGCCAGGAAGTACGAGATCTGTCCGGCGCCGATGATCAGCAGGCGGCGGCGCGGACCGTGCAGCGTGCAGAGGCGGGTGCCGTTCCAGGTCAGCGCGTCGCCGCGGGCGCCGTCGTCGATGGCCGTGTGGCCGGAGGCCAGGTCCACGGTGCGCCGCACGAGGCGGCCGGCAGCGATACGGTCGGCCATGTCGATCAGTTGCGCGACATCGGGGCGTGCCTCGATGACCAGTTCGAGCGTGCCGCCGCAGGGCAGGCCGAAGCGCGCCGATTCCTCGGGCGTCCCGCCGTAAGCGACCTTGGTCGGCGCCGGCCCGCCGAGGCGGCCGGCGCGGATGCGTTCGATCAGGTCGGCCTCGACGCAGCCGCCGGAGACCGAACCCTGGACGAGGCCGTCGTCGCGCAGCGCCAGCCAGGCGCCGGGCGCGCGCGGCGCCGAGCCCCAGGTGCGCGCCAGCGTGACCAGCGCGAAGGTATGGCCCGCCGCCGACCAGCGGCGTACGGCATCGAGGACCTGCAGATCCTGGCTGTCCACGGCGTCAGGCCTTGAGGTCGTCGGCACTGAAGGGCAGGCGCGTCGGAACCTTGCCGGTCGCCGCGGCGATCGCGTTGGCGACTGCCGGGGCTAGCGGCGGCACGCCGGGTTCGCCGATGCCGGTGGGCTTTTCGGCCGAGGGCACGATATGGACTTCGACCTTCGGCATCTCGGCAATGCGCAGCACCGGATAGGCGTCGAAATTGCCGGGGACGACCTGGCCGTCCTTGAGTTCGATCTCGCCGTGCAGCGCCGCCGAGAGCGCGAAGCCGACCGCGCCTTCGACCTGCGCGCGCACGTTGTCGGGGTTGATCGCGATGCCGCAGTCGACGGCGCAGACGACACGGTCGACCTTCAGCTTGCCTTCGGCATCGACGGTGACCTCGGCCACCTGCGCCACGTAGCTGTTGAAGGATTCATGCACGGCCACGCCGCGGCCGCGCCGGGTGCCCGGCGCGCCGGCGGCGAGCGGCTTGCCCCAGCCGGCCTTCTCGGCGGCGAGCTTGAGCACGCCGCGGTGCCGCGGGTGTTTGTCGAGCAGGTCCATGCGCATCGCGACCGGGTCCTTGCCGGCGGCGCGCGCCACCTGGTCGAGGAAGACCTCGGTCGAGTAGGCGGTATGCGAGGAGCCGACCGAGCGCCACCACAGCACGGGCACCTGGATGTCGTCCGGCGTGTGCAGGTCGACGGTCATGTTGGGGATCGCGTAGGGCAGGTTGGCGGCGCCCTCGACCGAGACGGCGTCGATGCCGTTCTTGACCATCATCGATTCGAAGGGCGAGCCCTTGAGGATCGATTGCCCGACTAGGCGGTGCCGCCAGCCGGTGAGCCTGCCTTCGGCATCGAGCGCGGCTTCGAGCGCGTGGTGGAAGAGCGGCCGGTAGTAGCCGGCGCGCATGTCATCCTCGCGCGTCCACACCAGCTTGACCGGCGCCTTCGTGCCGCTGGCCTTGACGATCTGCGCGGCCTCGACGACGTAGTCCGATTTGGTGTTGGCTCGGCGGCCGAAGCTGCCGCCGGCGTAGAGCATGTGGATCGTCACCTGCTCGGGCTTGAAGCCGAACACGACAGCCAGCGCGTACTGGTCGCCGGTGTGCAGCTGCTCGCCGTTCCAGACTTCGCAGCCGGTCTCGGTGCGGGCGACGACGCAGTTCATCGGCTCCATCGCGGCGTGCGCGAGGTAGGGGAAGTCGTAGCTTGCCGAAAGCTTCTTCGCGGCCTTGGCGAACGCGGCGTCGGTGTCGCCGGCCTGGTGGGCGACGAGGCCGGGTCTCTTCGCCATCTCCTTGTAGCGGGCGAGGATCTCCTCGCTGCCCAGGCGGAAGGCGTTCGTGTCGTTCCATTCGACCGTGAGCGTGTCGCGCGCCTTCTTGGCGGTCCAGGTGTCGAGCGCCAGGACGGCGACGCCGGAGGGGATCTCGACGACGTCGACGACGCCCTTGATCGCCTTCGCACGCGTCGCGTCGAAGCGCTGCACCTTGGCGCCGAAGCGCGGCGGGTGGGCGACCATCGCGACCAGCATGCCGTGCATCTGCATGTCCTGGGTGAACATCGCGCGGCCGGTGGTCTTGTCGGCCGAGTCCTTGCGCGGCGCGTGCTTGCCGACCAGCCGGAAGTCCTTCGGATCCTTGAGCGTCACGCCGGTCGGCACCGCCTCCTTGGCGGCATCGGCGACCAGTTCGCCGAAGCGCTCCTTGCGCTTCGATGCGGCGTGCATGACGACGCCGTCCTTCACGGTGATCTCGGCGGCCGGCACCTTCCATTTCTTTGCGGCGGCCTGGACCAGCATCGCGCGGCCGGCGGCGCCGGCATTGCGCAGCTGTTCCCAGGAATTGGCCATCGCCGTGCTGCCGCCGGTTCCCTGCGCCGGACCCCAGAACAGGTTGTTATAGCGCTTGGCGTCTGCCGGCGCGCCTTCGATGCGTACCTTCGCCCAGTCGGCGTCGAGTTCCTCGGCGACGATAGTCGCGAGGCCCGTATAGGTGCCCTGGCCCATCTCGAGGTGCTTCGAGATCACGGTCACCGTGTCGTCGGCGCCGATGCGCAGGAAGGCGTTGGGTTCGAAGGGGGGGGCGGCTGCGCCACCCGTGGCGGCCAGCTTGCCGGCTCCGGCGGGGGCGGCGAGGGTGGCAGAGGCGGGCAGGCAGAAGGCGAGCGTAAGTCCGGTGACGCCCTGCACGAACTGGCGGCGGCTGGCGTTCTCGATGGCGGGCGGGGCGTTCGTGGCGTGGGTTGCGGGATCGGCTGCGGCGAGGGGTGTGGCGATTGTCGTGTCCATGGCGCGGCTCCTAGGCGAGGGACTTGGCGGCTTCGTGGATGGCGGCGCGGATGCGCTGATAGGTGGCGCAGCGACAGAGGTTGCCGCCCATCGCTTCGTCGATGTCGGCGTCGGTCGGCTTGCGCTTGGTGCTGAGCAGCGCCACGGCGCTCATGATCTGTCCCGATTGGCAGTAGCCGCACTGCACGACATCGAGCTTCTGCCAGGCCGCCTGCACGGCCTTGCCAACCTTGGTCTGGTCGGCCGATTCGATGGTGGTGATCGCGCGGCCCGCGACCATCGAGACCGGGATCGCGCAGGAACGCTGCGGCGCGCCGTCCACATGCACGGTGCAGGCGCCGCAGCCGTACTTGGTGCCGGTGAGGTGGAGGTGGTCGCGTAGCACCCAGAGCAGCGGGGTATCGGGCGAGGCATCGACGGAGAGCTTCTTGCCGTTGACGGTGAGGGAGATCATGCAGGGCTCCTTTCTTTGGCCGGGGCGGGCGGGT
>NZ_JDST02000058.1:0-16861 GCF_000584975.1 Candidatus Accumulibacter cognatus
TCGGCGCTCGAAGCGCTCGACCGCGAGCGCTCGCTGGTGCTGATGGGCGGACCGGGGAGCGGCAAGACGACCTTCCTCAACTTCGTCGCCTTGTGCCTGGCCGGCGAGCTATTGGGCTTGCCGGCCGCCAACCTGAAGCTTCTCCGCCAGCCGATCCCGCGCGAACCTGACGCGGCGCGCGGCAGCAAGGCCAAGCGGCAACGCTGGACGCACGGCGCGCTGCTGCCGGTCTGCGTCGTGCTGCGCGATTTCGCCGCCAGCCTGCCGGCCGACGCCGCGGTCGACGCCGACACCCTCTGGCGCTTCATCTTCGGCCAGTGGCCCGAGCCACTGCGGCCCTACGCCGCCCCGCTGCAGCGCGAACTGCTCGGCCGCGGCGGACTGATCCTGCTCGACGGGCTCGACGAAGTCCCCGACGCCGAAAACCGGCGCGCCCAGGTCAAGCAGGCCGTGCAGTCCTTCGCCGGCCTGTACGGCCAGTGCCGCTTCCTCGTCACCAGCCGTACCTACGCCTACCAGCGCCAGGACTGGAAACTCATAGGCTTCGCCGAACGCGAACTGCTGCCCTTCACGCGCGGCCAGATCGAGCGTTTCATCGACGCCTGGTACGCGCACATGGCGCACGACCTGGCGCGCCTGAGCGCGTCGCAGGCGGCCGACGGCGCGGCGCGGCTCAAGCGCGCCAGCGAGCGCCCCGAGTTGAGCGAACTCGCCGCGCGGCCGCTGCTGCTGACCCTGATGGCGCGGCTGCAGACACGCGGCGGCGGCGCGCTGCCGGAAAGCCGAGAGAAGCTGTACGCCGAATCGGTCGACATGCTGCTCGACGAGTGGGAACGTCACAAGCCGCGCTTCGACCGCAGCGGCCAGCGGGTGGACGAACCCTGCCTCGGCGAGTGGCTGGGCGCCAGTCGCGAGAGCATCCGCCGAGAAATCGACCGGCTGGCCTACGAGGTGCATCTGGCGCAGCCCTCGCTGACCGGCACCGCCGACATCCACGAAGCCGCGCTGACGGCGGCGCTGCGTGCTGCCTCGCGCGACCGGCCGGACGCCCGGCTGATGCGCCTCGAGGAATACCTGCGCGACCGCGCCGGGTTGCTCAGCGCGCACGGCGAAGGCTGGTACCAGTTTCCGCACCGTTCCTTCCAGGAGTATCTGGCCGCCTGCCACCTGGCGCGCTTCAAGTTTCCCGACCGGCTGAGCGAACTGGCGAAAGCCGATCCCGACCGCTGGCGCGAGGTTCTTCTGCTCGCCGCGGCGAGCGTCAGCAACGCGCCAGGTTCGATCTGGGAACTCGTCGACGCCTTGTGCCCCGATGGCGTCGACGCGGACCCGGAAGCGCCGGAAGCCGACGGCGGAACGCAATGGGGCGCTCTGCTCGCCGGCCAGGCGCTGCACGAAACCGGCCTCGCGGCGGCCGACCCCGACCTGCAGGTGCGCCACGAAACCAAGCGCCGGCGCGTGCGCGACTGGCAGCGCCGCTTGTTGCGCAGCCGTGTCTTGCCGGCGCGCGAACGCGCGCTCGCCGGCGACCTGCTCGCCGCGCTCGGCGACCCGCGGCACGAACTGCTCGACGTCGACCACCTGCGCTTCGCCTTCGTGCCGCGCGGCGCTTTCTGGATGGGCGACGAAAGAAACAGCGACGCGCCGCTGCACCGCAACGAAACGCTGGACTACGACTACTGGATCGCCGAATCGCCGGTCACGGTGGCGCAGTTCGCGCAGTTCGTCGCCAGCGCCGGCGGCGAAGTGGGGTATCCCGAAGCCTTGCGCGATCCGCCGAACCGGCCGGTGGCCTGGGTGAGCTGGCACGACGCACTGGCCTTCTGTGCCTGGCTCGGCGAGCGCTGGCGCGACCGGCTGCCGGCCGGCTGGTTGGTTGCCTTGCCGTCGGAAGCCGAGTGGGAGAAGGCCGCGCGTGGCGGCGTCGAGCTTCCCGTCGCCGCGCAATACGCCACGGTCGGCCCGGGCTTCGCCCTCGCCGGCCCGGCACGGCGGAAGAACCCGCAACCGCAGCGCGCCTGGCCCTGGGGCGACGAGTGGGAGAGCGACCGGGCGAACGCCGAGAGGAACGTCGGTGCGAGCAGCACGCCGGGCTGCTTCGAGGCTGGGCGCAGCCCTTATGGCTGCCTGGATATGGCGGGCAACGTATGGGAGTGGACGCGCAGCCTGTGGGGCACCGAAGGGTGGCAGCCGGCTTTCGTCTACCCCTACGATGCCAGGGATCGGCAACGTGAAGACCTGAACGCTCCGGACGATGTCTGGCGGGTCGTGCGGGGCGGCTCCTGGAGCATTCATCGAGGCGACGCCCGCTGCGCCTCCCGCTACTGGGATCGCCCTGGCAGCCGGAATGACGCTCTGGGTTTTCGGGTGGTGTTGCGTTCTTCCCCTGTTCTTTGACTCCGTCCTCTGCTCCCTCTGGCCTCTGTCACTCCGGATACTCCGACTCCGGAGGGGGTGCGGGGGAAACTTCCCCCGCCGCGCTGCGCCCTTGATTTTCACGACCCCGTCGCGTACGGTTTGCCCGACCTCAGCCTTCGCGAGCCGACAGCATGATCATTACCCGAAAAATTTTCCTCGCCTCATCGCAGGAACTCGAAGACGACCGCCGGCAGTTCGAAATCTTCATCGCGCGCGAGAACAAGTCGTGGGTCAAGCAGGGGGTGGAACTCGAACTCGTCCTCTGGGAAGACTTCCTCGACGCGGTTTCGCGCACGCGCCTGCAGGACGAATACAACGAGGCCGTCCGTAGCTGCGACCTCTTCGTCCTGCTCTTCTTCACCAAGGTCGGCCCCTATACGGCGGAAGAGTTCGCGGTGGCCTACGAGCACTTCCAGGCCACCGGCAAACCCTTGCTGTACACCTATTTCAAGGACGCGCCGCACAACGCCGCGCGCGCCGACCTGCTGAGCCTGTGGGCGTTTCAGGACAAGCTCGAGGCCCTCCGCCACTTCCCGACCAAGTACAGCAACGTCGACCAGCTCAAGCTGCACTTCCGCCAGCAGCTCGACAAACTCGCCGCCAACGGTTTCGGCGACTCCCCGCCCGATCGGGCGGCGCCGACGGCGCCCGGTGGCGGCAGCTTCGAGGCGCTACTCACAGGCGACGGAGCCATCGCCCAGGGTGCCGGCGCCATCGCGGTCGCTGCCGGCGGTCAGTTCACGCAGATCGTCAAGAAGAAAGTCCAGCGTCGTGACAAATCGGCCGACGACCGGGCCATCATCGCCGACTACCTCGCCGCGCTGGCCAGCGAACTTTCCGGCCTGAAACTCGGCGAGATCGACGTCGCCGCCAGCGACGCGCGCCGCGAGCCCTTGCAGCTCGCCGACGTCTACGTGCCGCTGGCCACCCATCTGCGCTTGCCGGCGCAGATGACGCTGGCGCAGTGGCTGGCCAGCGACCGGCAGCGCACGCACGGCGAGCGCGCCGATCTCGAAACTGCCGCGCACGACAGCCGGCCGGTGCCGGCGCTCGAAGCACTGGCGCAGCATCGGCAACTGACGCTGCTCGGCGCCGCCGGCAGCGGCAAGAGCACTTTCGGCGCCAGCGTCCTGCTGACACTGGCGCAGGCTTGGCCGGGGCAGGCCGATCGGCTCGTCGATCTGGGGGACTCCTGGACGCACGGCGCGCTGCTGCCGGTGCGCGTCGTTCTGCGCCGCTTCGCCGAAGCGCTTCCGGCCGGCGGCACGCCGTCCTGCGCCGGCGACCTCTGGGCCTTCATCGGGCGCTCGCTCGACGCCGCGGGCTACGGCCTGTCGCCCGCCACCTGCCAGACCATTCGGCGCGTTGCACGCGACCAGGGGGCGCTGTTTCTCTTCGACGGCCTCGACGAATGCGGCAGCGAAGCCGCTTGCCGGCGCGTCCTCGGCGCGGTCGAGGAGTTCATGCGCAGCGCCGGCCGGCACTGCGGTTTCCTGCTCACCGCACGGCCCTACGCCTGGCCCGGCGGTGCCGATCCGGCGCAAGGCGTGTACGCGCTGGCCGACCTCGACGACGAACAGATCGAGCAGTTCATCCGCGCCTGGTACGCCGCGCTGGCGAAGCGCCAGTGGTTGTCGCCCGGCGACGCCGGGCGCAAGTGCGACGACCTGCTCGCCGCGCGCCAGCGCCCGGACCTGCGGCCGCTGGCGCAGAACCCCCTGCTGCTGACGCTGATGGCCTCGCTGCACGCCAATCGCGGTCGCCTGCCCGACGACCGCGCCGACCTCTACGACGACTCGATCCACCTGCTGTTGCTGCGCTGGAACCGGCAGATCGGCGCCGACCAGGCGCTGCTCGACGCGCTGGCGATTCCGACGCTGAAGCTCGCCGACCTGCGCGGCGTGCTCGAAGAGCTGGCTTTCGCCGTGCATGCCGGGAGCGCCGTCGGGCCGGTCGTTCTGCACGCCGGCCCGGCCGCCGCCGGCGCCCCGGCCGACATCGGCGAAGGCCGCCTGCTGGCGGCGTTCCGGCCCTTGCTGCAGGGCAGCCTGGACAAAGCCGCGATCGTCGTCGACTACATCGAGAAACGCGCCGGTCTCCTGGTTGGCCAGGGTTTCCGCAACGGCGAGCGGCAGTTCGCCTTCCCGCACCGCAGCTTCCAGGAATTCCTCGCCGCCTGCCATCTCGCCGCGCGGCCGGATTTCGCCACCGAGTGCGCGCGTCTGGCCCGGCAGGCGCCCGGCCACTGGCAGCTCGTGCTGCCGCTGGCGGCGCGGCTGGCCAAGGCCGAGCGCGGCGCCAGCGCGGCCGACGAGCTGATCGGCGGCCAGGCGGTCGCCGATTGCCGCCGGCAAAGACCCGTCGTCGCCGTCGACTGGACCTGCGCCTTGCTGGCCGGAAGGCAGTTGCTCGAGATCGGCGTCGGCGCGATCCGCCAGCGCGAACGTACCGCCGCCATCGCGGCGCGCGTCGCCGGCTGGCTCGCCGCGTCGCTGCCGCTCCATCCCGGCGACGGTGGCGTGACGCGAACGCTGCGCGCACAGGCCGGCGACGTGCTGGCGCAACTCGGCGATCCGCGCTTCGATGCGCAGCGCTTCTTTCTGCCGGCCGACGACGGGCTCGGCTTCGTGCGCGTTGCCGCCGACCCAGGGTTCATGATCGGCACGCGGCCAGGCGACAGGGAACGGGTTTCACGGATCGTCGGTTACCGCGTTCCCGACGATGAAATCAACGACGCGCTCACGCCCACGCCGGAGTTCTACATCGCGCGTCATCCGGTGACCGTCGCTCAGTTCCGCGCTTTCGTCGAGGCAACGGGATACCCGATTGGTAACAGCGACGCCTTGCGCGACCCGGACAGCCGGCCGGTGCGACGGGTGAGCTGGGACGAGGCACTGGCCTGGTGCGGCTGGCTCACCGAGGTGCTGGCCACTTCCGGCGTGTTCGCCGGCCATCCGATCGCCAGCCTGGTTCGCGAACACGCCTGGCGGGTCGCCCTGCCGAGCGAACTCGAGTGGGAGAAAGCGGCGCGCGGCGGCCTTGCCGGCGCGGTTTTCCCCTGGGGAGACGAGGCCGATCCCGAACGGGCCAACTACGACGCGGCGGAGATCAACGACAGCTCGGCGGTCGGCTGCTTCCCGGCGAACGGTTTCGGTCTGTACGATCTGGCCGGCAATGTCTGGGAATGGACGCGCAGCCTCTTGGGCGACGACTGGGAGAAACCGACCTTTGCCTATCCCTACGAGGCGAACGACCCCCGGCGAGAAGCGCTGGATGCTGCGGATGGCATTCTACGGGTCGTGCGGGGCGGCTCCTGGAGCGATCATCGAGTCAACGCCCGCTGCGCCTACCGCTACTGGGATCTCCCTGGCTCCCGGTTTGACTTTCTGGGTTTTCGGGTGGTGTTGCGTTCTTCCCCTGTTCCTTGACTCTGTCCTCCGTTCCCTCTGGCCTCTGTCACTCCGGGTACTCCGACTCTGGAGGGGGTGCGGGGGAAACTTCCCCCGCTGCGCCGGGTGGCTATTTGGCGCGGCGTCCGGGGATCGGATGCGCCGCGAAGAGGTGCTTGCGCAAGCCCCAGGTGTCGGCGTAGCGGACGTGATTGATCCAGCCGCGCACGCTGGCGTCGAGTTCGGCGAAGGAGATCGACCCCGCGCCATACGCGTCGAGATTGCCGCTCAGCCGGCGCGTGAAGTTGACCGCGTTGCGCCGCTTGAGCAGACGATGCGTCGGATACACGACGAAGCCGAGCCAGGGGATGCCGCAGTGCGTCGGCAGCACCTGCGCTTCGCTGGCGTGGATCGTCAGCCTCTCCTGTTCCAGGCGGGCGATCAGCGCCTCCTTCCATTGCCACAGCGTTTTCCGGTCGTCGCCGAACAGCGCGAAGTCGTCGACGTAGCGCAGGTAGGCGCCGCAGCCCAGTTGGCGCTGCACGAACCAGTCGAAGTCGTCGAGATAAACGTTCGACCAGAACTGCGAAGTCAGATTGCCGATCGGCAGGCCGCGTGGGCGGCAGGCGGCGAGCAGGTCGTCGCCGGGGAAGTACACCGGACTGTACTCGTCCGCCAGCACGCCGACGCCGCTGTCGAGGATGAGGCCGGCCAGCCACAGCAGATCCGGATCGTCGACCACGCGCGCCAGCTTGCCGCGCAGGAGATCGTGGTCGAGCGACGGGAAATGCTGCACGATATCGGCGCGCAGCACGTAGCGATAACGCCGCGCATGGTGCTGCAGCCGGTCCAGCGCCCGGTGCGTTCCCTTGCCGCGGCGATTGGCGTAGCTGTCGGCGATGAAGCTCGCCTCGAACAGCGGCTCGATCACCTGGCACAGGGCGTGATGGACGACGCGGTCGCGAAACGGCGCGGCACTGATCTTGCGGCGCTTCGGCTCGTGAATGAAGAAGTGGCGATAGGCGCCGGGGCGATAGGACCTGCTGCGCAACTCGTCCTGCACGGTCACCAGTCGGTCAGCCACTTGCTGTTCGAAAGCCGCCGCGCTGCCCTTGCGGCGCTTGCCGCGCGCGGCGACGGCAAAGGCCTGCCAGAGATTGTCCCATTCGATGACGGCGTCGAAGAGCTCAGCCATTGGCGACACGGCCCGCCGCCGCGCGAGCCGACCAAGTCGCTCGAGTCGCCTGCGGTGCCGGCGAACGGCGCTGCTTCATTCTTCCTGCCCGGAGTTGCCCACGATGCCCACCACGAAAGAACTGGTGATTTTCACCCAAACTTATGATCTCCTTAGCTGGCTCCTGCCGCACTGCGAGCGCTTCCCGAAGAATCAGCGCTTCGTCGTCACCCAGCGCCTGCAGGCGGCGGCGCTCGATTTCCAGGAGGCGATCTTCGAAGCCAACGCCCGCCACGGTGCTCAGCGCCTGCAGCATCTGCACGCCGCCGACGCGCAGCTCAACAAGCTGCGACTGTACTTGCGGCTGGCCCGGCAATGGGATTGGCTGAGCAGCGGCCAATACGAGCACGTCAGCCGCCTCGTCGCCCAGGTCGGACGGCTGCTCGGCGGCTGGATTCGGCAAACGGCATCCGGCAGGCCCGGTGACTCGGGTCGCGAGGCCGAGGAGTTCTCCTGACTCAGGGCATTCCGGTGGCGGGAGCCGGGGCGGGAACGGCGGGCGCGTCGGCCTGGCCGTTCCCGTGCTTCGCTATGCGCCCGGCGCGGGCGATTGCCCCGCTGTCGCCCTGCCTTGCGGCCTGCGCGCGGACCAGACCGGTCTGGCGCTGTTCTTCTTCCTTCGCCTCGGCCGGCAAATCCGCTCGCGCGAATCGACCGGCATTTCCGGAACACGACCGGCACGGGGGTGCCGGCGCGCCGTCCCGCCTGACGGCGGAACCAGAAGAAGGGGCGGAAGAACGTGGGAAGAACGCAACACCACCCGAAAACCGAGATTGTCATTCCGGTTGCCAGGGTGATTCCTGTTGCGGTAGGCGCAGCGGGCGTTATCTCGATGATTGTTCCACGAGCCGCCCCGCACTGCGCGCGGCGGGTGAAGTTTCCCCCGCACCCCCTCCAGAGTCGGGGTATCCGGAGTAACAGAGGCCAGAGGGAACGGAGGACGGAGTCAAGGAACAGGGGAGGAACGCAACACCACCCGAAAACCGAGATTGACAAATCGATCGCCAAGGCGAAGCCTGTGGCGAGAGGTGCAGCGGGCACCGGCTCGATGAAAGAACCATGCGCCGCCCCGCACCACCCGCTCGGCACCGTCGTCGGCGTTCAGGTTCTCACGCTTCGGGTCGGCAGGATCGTACGGATAGTCCAGGTAGAGGCTGCGGGTCCATTCCCGGACATTGCCGACCATGTCGAAGAGACCGAAAGCATTACCCGTGAAGCAGCCGACGACTGAGCTATCGTGGATCTGAGAATCAGCGTAGTTCGCCAGATTCGGATCGACATCGTTTCCCCAGGGAAACACCGCTCCGCTCAAGTTGCCTCGCGCCGCCTTCTCCCACTCGAGTTCGCTTGGCAAGGCAACTTGCCAACCGTTCTCGCGCACCAGCTTGGCGATCGGACTACCTTCGACTTCCGGCATAGTCTTGAGCATCTCGTGGAGCCAGTCGCACCAGGCCTGCGCCTCGTGCCAACTCACCCGGCGCACCGGTCGGCTGTCCACATCGGCGAGGGCGTCACCATTGCCGATCGCCAATCCTGTGGCTTCGATGAAGGCCCGGAACTGCGCGACGGTGACCGGGTAACGCGCGATGTAGAACTCAGGGGTCTGTGTTGGCGTGTCGTTGATCTCGTCGTCGTCAACCTTCCTTCCGATGATCTTGGCTACGCGCGCCGCGTCCTGCCGCCGTGTGCCGATCATGAACGCTGGGTCGGCGGCTATGCGCACAAAACCCAGCATCCCGTCAGCAGGTAGATAGAAACGCTGCGCGTCGAAGCGCGGATCGCCGAGCTGCGCCAGCCGGTCGCCGGCGCGAGCGCGGACGACCGGTTGCGACTTCGCCAGCGCCTCGGCGTTGCTCAACAGGCTGACGATGCGGCGCGCGCACTCGGCGCGCAGCGCCTCGCCGCTGTCGCGCCATTCGATCGCCGCCGTGGCAGCCAGTTCGGCGGCCGAGAACTGCGCATCGCCGATGCTGCCGCTGGCGGCCAGCGCGCGCAGCAGCTCGCGCGCCGAGCGGGCGGCGTGCGTCGCCTGATAGCCGGCAAGCAGCAGGATCGGTTCGCGCCACCAGAGATCCTCGATTCGTTCGGCGAGGAAGGAGAGCATTGCCTCGCGGCTGTCGCGCCCGATGACCTCGCTCAGGTAGCGGGCGACGAGGAATTCCTGCAAGGCGAGATGCAGGAAGCGGTAGGCACCGTCGCGCTCTTCGAGCACGCTGCCGCGTTGCCGCGCATGGCGGACGAAATCGTCGAGGCGCGGCCGAAACTCGGGTTCCGCGCGCAGGATGGCGCGCAGCGCCGGCTCCTCGATCTCGCGCCCCTGGTCGGCGCCCTGCTGGTGCATCCGGAAAGCGAGCTGCTGCGCCATGTCGCGGTACAGCGCCCAGTCTGCGGACAGCTCGCGATTGTCGCTTTCGTCGCGCCCGTAATCGACCTGCAGCAGCGCGTTGATCGCCTTGTCGAAGAGGTCGGCGCGCTGCTCGGGCAGTGCGCGGTTGTTGAGATGGACGATCAACAGCAGGCGCACCATCAGCGGGCTGTCGACCAGTGCGGCGGCGTTCTCGCCCAGGCGCCGGCGACGGTCGGCCTCGAGCCGCTGAATCCCGGTCAGCAGGTCGTCGGCGCGCTCGAGGCGGCGCACGGGGTCCTGCGGGTGGATGCAGGCGTAGGCCTGACGCACCATTGGCGCGATGTGCTGCGCGTGCTCGAGCGCCTGCACCCGGATCTCGCGAAAATCGGCCCCGAGTGCCGCGCTGCCACTGCGGTAGGCGATCGTGCGGCAGGTGACGACGACGCGCATCGCGTCGCGGCCAGCGACAAGATTCTCCACCGACTTGCGGACCTCGGCGCGTTCGCCCTCGTTCGCCACTTCGTCGAGTCCGTCGAGCAGCAGCAGCACGTTTCGTCCTTCTTTGAGCAGGCGGACGAAGAAGTCGGCCGGCAGGTCGAAGGGGGCTTCCCGGCTGATCAGATGCCAGGAAATGAAATGCGCCAGGGTCTTCTCGCGTGCCTCCGCCGCCGCCGGCAAGTGACGACGGTAGCGCGCGAACGAGGCCAGCGGAACGAAGATGGGCAGCGGCAGTTCGTCGGCGGCCATCGTCAGGTCGAGGCGCGAGCGCGCCGGTTCGGGCCGCCCGGCGAGCAGCGAAGAGGCCAGCGCCCAGGCCATGTGCAGCAAGACCGTCGTCTTGCCGCAACCCGGCCCGCCGATGATCGCCAGACGATGGCCGAGACCGAGGACCTCGTTCAGGGCGATGTCGGCTTCGCTGCCGGAAGGCTCGCCGGCAGCAGCGCCATCCTCGAGCTCGACCGTGCGCTGGCGTCCGGCCTTGCCCGGCTTGCCGATCCGCTGCGGTGCGTCGCCGAAACGCGGCAGCGAGCGGGCGCGCAGCGGCACATAGGCGGTCTCGATCGGCAGCACGACGACCGCCGCGCCGCCCGCCCGTTCGATGCCGCGCAGCTCGATGCTCTGCGTGCGCTCCTGCAGCCAGCGCAGGTAGCCGGCGACCTGCCGGGCGATGTCTTCCTTACTCGGGGCGCTGCCGGCGGTGGCGCGGTAGTAGTTGTGGACGATCTGCGTGCCGCTGACGATGGTGCAGTCGCCGCCGACCTGGGTCGCACCTTCGCCGAGGGCGATGCCGCCGGCCTGAGCAATGGCGCCCGAACCGCTGACGGTGGCCCGCCAGGAAACCGCTGGCGGCAGGGGCGCCAGGGGATCGGGCGCCGCCTGCCCCTTGCCGAGCCCGTCGCCGCCGAGCACCAGCGCGACCGGGAAGTTGCCGGTCAACTGCGGGACGGGGTTCTGCTCGGTGCCGTGCTGCGCCCGCGCGCTTTGCCGGACCGAGCGCCGAAGGTAGCTCGCCAGGTCGGAAACCAGGACCTCGGGCGCTCCACCGCTCGGCTGCGCGTGCCCGGTCAGCGCTTCGATCAGGTGATAGGTAAAAATGCTCATGCGGCCGTCGGCGCGCAGGTAGGAGTATTCGCCGGGCTGGCACGAACTGAGCACGGCGCGCCCGGCGCCACTGGCCAGCCGACCGGCAGTCAGCGATTTGGCCTCGGGCAGGAAGAGCGCCGGCGGAATCGCCGCGCTGACGAATGGCGCCGGCGCGGCCTGCTTGACCGCCATGCCGGCCGCGTGACAGCAGTCGAGCACGACGAGCAGGCGGCGCGGCGTCAGTTGCGCGACGGCGTCGGCAAAGTCGGCGGCGCGGATCGCGCTGCTGCGCATCCGCCGCAGGTTGAGGTCGTAGGGGATCAGGTAGTGTTCGCCGCCCTCGACGTGGCCGTGGCCGCTGAAGTAGAGGATGGCTGTCGAGTCGCCGTCCGGAATCGCCGCCAGTTCGTCGGCCAGCCAGTCGAGTCCGTCGAACAAGCCTTGCCGGCTGCTCTCGGCGCCGGTCAGCAGGCGAAGCTTGTCCGGCGCGTAGCCGCAGCGCGCCGGATGCACCAGGACATCGCGCAGGGCGCGCGCGTCGGCGGCCACGGCCGGCAGGGCGGCGCTGGCTTCCTTGTTCTGGTCCACGGCGATCAGCAGCGCACAGGCGTTCGCGAAGCGAGGGCTCATCTGGTCTCCTGGTTGGGCGGCGGTGGGGCAGGAAACGCGATCGAGAGCGTCCCCCGGCACCGACTATCGTACCCGAGATCGCCTGCTCCGTTCCGTGCAGCGGGCGCGCCGCGCGCTCACCACGGCTGCCGGGTCAGCCAGCGGGCGGCAATCGACGCCCTGGCAATCGGCGGATGTCATCGCTTCTCCGGGTCCTCGGCCTTGTCCGGCACGGCATCACCCTGGCCTTCGGCGTACCGGTGCATGGCCTGGCGCAGGAAGGCGAGGTGGGTGCGGAAGTTTCGGCAGGCGACGCAAATCGTCAGGTGCGTCCTCAGCGTCACGCGCTCACGCAGCGTCAGCTCGCGTTCGAGCGCATCCGAGCACAGGCGGGTTATTTCCCGACAGTTGGGCATGATCGCTCGATGCTGGCGCTGGCGCCCACTGTCTGGCCGCCATCATGTTGTGAACGCTTCGGGGCGGCTCGCCGGACTGCTCCGGAACGGCAATCGGCGGGCATCGTCAGCGGCGTCGCCGGGCCAACATCCAGGTGTTCAAGCTTGCTCTCCTCGGGTGAAAACCCGCGCCCGGTGATCAGGAAGCTGGCAGAGCCGGCGGCGCGAGCGCAACCCTGCCAGTCGCAGTGACCGGACGACGACCGGACTGTCATTGGTTCGTCGTCTGGCGGCGCCGATCCTTACACTTTTGTTGCCGGAAATTCGCCGCGCGGGCCTGGCCACGCCGATGCCTAGCCGAGATGAAGCAGGCTGGCCAGGAAGTCAAAGAACAGGCAGTAGAGGGCGATCGGAAGAGGCAGGCCGAGCAGTGTGCCGAGCATGTACTCGCGAAAGCCGACCCCCGACATGGCGAGGACGTAGTTGAGCGCCGGCACTGTCTGAAACAGGATGCGCAGGCAGAGAACGCTGCGGATCGGGTGGCCATCGAGCTGTGCCAGCAGGCGGAGCGCAAGCCGGCTCTTCAACTGTCGCAGGGCATCGCCGCCGAGCAGCCGGATGCTGAGGAAGGTCAGTGCGCAGGAGAGGCTGGCGGCGAGGTAGGTGACGATGCCGCCCCAGCTCCGTCCCAGCGCCAGCACCGCGGCAGCGAGAAAGATCCACCCCGGGATCTGGATCAGATTGCCCAGCGAGAACAGCAGGACAAAAACCAGCACTCCGCTCAGCCGGTTTTCCAGGAACTGGTCGTGCAGGAACTGCCGGCTGAAGTGGTCGCGCCAGCCGGACAACTCGAAGGTCGCGAACAATACGCCGAGAAACAGCGCCACCGCGAGCAGCCGCGGGTAGGGTAGGGGCGATCGGTTCAATCAGGCATGTGCAAGTCGCGTCGGCGACTCACGAATCTCCCCTCCCTACTTGCCGGGGAAGGGTCGGGGGTGAGAGGAGGAATCCTCAGAGCCAGTGTTGTCGGCGCAGTAGCCAGCCGCCCAGGAGTCCCAGCACCGTCAGCAGCAGGCACAATATCCAGAATGCGTCGGGTTCGTTCGACCCCGGGATTCCTCCGACATTGACCCCCAGCAGACCGGTGATGAACACCAAGGGGAAGAAGACCCCGGTGATCACGGTAAGCTGGTATATCCGTTGGCTCAGGTGATGGTCGAGCAGGCCGTTCATCTCATCCTGAAGGCTGTGCAGGTGCTCGCGGAGATCGCGCATCTCTCCCAGTAGCCGATGCAGGCGCTCCCGCTGCTCCCGGATGCCCTTGTGAG
This sequence comes from Candidatus Accumulibacter cognatus, assembly GCF_000584975.1. Taxonomy (NCBI): domain Bacteria; kingdom Pseudomonadati; phylum Pseudomonadota; class Betaproteobacteria; genus Candidatus Accumulibacter; species Candidatus Accumulibacter cognatus. Next base: position 13,305 of record NZ_JDST02000058.1, read on the forward strand.
GTTTTCCGGCCAGCCAGGACAAGTCCTGGTTCAGGAGGTCGTCCACCAGGCGCAGGCTGTCGTCCAGCAGTCCTCCAAGACAGCCCGCGTGCCGCCGCAGCAGGGACAGGCGGGTCTGGAGAACCTTCGACTGTTCATCGTAGACTCGCTCCTGAAGCAGGTCCACTTGGTCCGACATGCCTTTCAAGCGCTCCCGGTAGGTCACTGCCAGTAGATGCAGCAGGGCGGCGGGGAAATCGCCGGGCAATGACGGCCCCTCGCCGGCCTTCAATCGCTCCTGCAAACGGGCGATGACCGGAGATTCCTCCAGACTGATGCTCACCGCCCGCTGGGCTTCCAGACACAGCCCCAGGCCCGGTTTGACACGATAGACCGGCAAGGCGGGAAGGGTGCGCAGCACCAGCAGTGTCCCCGAATCCCTGGGGATGAGCCGGGGGTGACCGGTCTCGTCCAGCAGGGCATCGCAAGAGGAGTGCTCGAGCCCGAACTCTCGGGTGAGCAGAGCCGGAACTCCTGGATCTTCGGCCCGCAGATGTACCCAGAGAAACCCCTCCTCGGGCCGCCAGGCCGTCAGCTCATCTTCGGCCAGGGACCGGGCGCCGCCCTTGCCATCCAACACCAGGGCGAAGGCCACGGCCCCTCCCGTGCTTGACTCGGAACTCATCGTCCGACAGGGCCGGTGCGTTCAGCCGCGGATTTCAGGCTCAACGGTTGTTGAAGGCGGGCTTGCGTTTTTCGACGAATGCGGCCATGCCTTCTTTCTGATCGTCGAGAGCAAAAGCCGAGTGGAAAGTGCGGCGTTCGAAGAGCAGTCCTTCCGACAGCGAGCTTTCGTAGGAGCGGTTGATGCATTCCTTGATCATCATCACCACCGGCAACGAGAAACCGGCGATCCTGGTGGCCGCCGACATCGCCTCGTCGAGGAGCTTGTCGGCCGGGACGACACGCGAAACCAGCCCGGCGCGTTCAGCTTCAACGGCGTCGATGGTGCGCGCGGTCAGGCACATTTCCATTGCCTTGGCCTTGGAAATCGCGCGTGGCAGGCGCTGCGTGCCACCTGCTCCGGGAAGAATCCCGAGGCGAATTTCAGGCTGACCAAACTGGGCGGTGTCGGCTGCCAGGATGATGTCGCACATCATTGCCAATTCGCAGCCTCCACCCAGGGCATAGCCGGCGACGGCGGCGATGACCGGCTTACGGCAGCTCTTGAGGGTATCCCAGTTGCGCGTGATGAAGTCTCCCTTGTATGCCTGCATGTATGAAAGTGACTGCATCACGGTGATGTCGGCACCGGCAGCGAAGGCCTTGTCCGAGCCGGTGATGACAATCGCCCCGATGTTCTCGTCGCTCTCAAAGCCACTGAGCGCATTGCCGAGTTCGTCCATCAGGTCATCGTTCAGGGCATTCAGTTGCTTGGGGCGGTTGAGAGTGATCAGGCCGACTTTTCCGCGCACTTCGGCAGTAATGTTGACATAGGTCATAAAGAAGATCTCCGGACTCAATAGGGATGAATACGAGAACCTTGACGAGGCACAGGTTCTCCTGGGTACTCTGAGCGGGACTTGCGTCTCCGCGGGTTTGACGAAATCGAAAGCAGGGATACTTTGAGTCAAGCTGACGACGCCTGGCTGGGCGTCGTCATAAGTTACCAATTGCGCAGGCCGATGGCAAGCGCCACCGACCTGAACCGGGGGTGGGTGTTCAGGTCGTGGCGCCGCTTGTTGTCAGCAGATCCGGTATCAGGAGATGTCGATCTGGAACTTCACCGGACCGCGAGAATCCTTGCCGTTGGCGTCCTTGAAGGTGCCGGTGACGGGGGCTTTCTTGGCATAGGGGCTGGTCAGGATGGCCACGTGACCACCGAAGAAAGCAACCGACTCGAGGCCTTTCCAGTCCTCGAGGTACTTGTTGCCGGCGGTGGCACAAGGTGGTGTGACCAGGTCGTCCTTGATGGCATAGTTCTGGTACCAGGGCACGTTGAGATCGACCAGGTTCTTGATGTTCAGCGGCTGGTCAAAGAGTTTCACCGGCAAGGTGCCGTCATCGGCAATCGGATCCTGGAAGGTGTGCGAACTCATGTTGGCGATCGCCAGCGGCAGATGTACACGTTCCTTGAGCAGCCAGCGGAAGAGGGCGGCCGGCGTCTTGCCGGGGTTGAGGTCGGTGGCGCGATGCAGCGAAGCCTGATCGAGCACCTTGACCAGCGGGGTTTCCCGGTCGATGGCAACGAAACGCATTCCCAGGCTCAGCAGGTAGCCGTTGGCCACCTTGTTGCCGCTCGGCAAGGTCGTGGTGATGAAGTCGTGGTGCATCGTCGGCATGCCGCTGATGGCATCACTGTAGGTGCCGTCGACCGGGGTCACGTTGGTGATCAGGGCATCGCAGACATCCTTCAGTTTTCCCGACAGAATGTTCATCAGGGAAATGTAACCGCCCTGGCAGGTCCCATTGAGCGTGACTTTCTTGCCGCTATTGAGCTCCATGACCTTGGCGCAGAGCTGGCGCGTCTGCTCGCAGTCCTGTTCCGGGGTCATCTTCTGGACATTCTCATTGGTCATGATGTCCTTGACGACACGGACGTAGGTCGGGATGCCTTCATTGGCGAAGGAGTGGCTGTAGCTCTTGTTCTCGAAGGGCAGGAACGACAGGATATGTACGCCGAGCATGTACGGCGGGACGAGAATCACCGGCTTGAGATCCTTGCGCACCTCGACGCCCTGCTTCAGCGGCAGGACCTGATAGAGTTCGAAGGCGTCTGTTTCATGCACCAGCTTGTAATTGGAGGTGTTGAAATGGAAACCGAATTCATCGGCGATGGCTTCGATCTGCTCGTTGAAATTGGAGACCGCCTCCATGATTTCGGCCTCGCGGCGCATGTAGCCGCCGAGTTTCTCTCCTTCCGAATTGAGAATGCTGTTCAGGAAGGCGCGCGTTCCTTCCTCGATCTGGTCGAACGAGTAGTCGACCAGTTTTGCCTGCATCCCGGACAGGCCCTTACGCCCCATGGCGACGTTGTGTTCGAGGATCTCGAAGGTCTCCATCATGCTCAAGGGGTTGTCACGGGCCGCTGTCATGGCGATGTGAGCGGCAATGAAGAGATTGTCGTTAAACTCGCTGACTTCGCGATTCGTGGCGCGCATCATGGCCAGTGTATATCTCCACCAGCTCGTGGTGAAATCAGGCATTTCCCTTAGCAGAGTATTCATTGTACAACCTCCAAATTTAACGTCGTAACGTCAGTCAAAACAGGCCAGCCCGCGGTGAGCGACCCGCAATTACCCTGGCTCCGCCAGAAGGACGGAGACCGGTGATTTCTTCTCAATAAACGATGCCAGCAGCCATCGCGTGCGGACATGCTGGATGCTGGCCAAGCCGGACCCGACAGCATGCACGCTGGCCCTCTCGCGACAACTGTAGCCCAGCATTTTTCTGCAGCGCACAATGCATTCTACTCCTCTGTGCAGGAATTGTTCACCCCACCTTGCCGTTCGCAAGGATTATTTTTGAGGCTTCTGCAAGCCCTCTATAATCAATGGTTAGGTGATCTCCGCAAATCC
>NZ_JDST02000059.1:0-99489 GCF_000584975.1 Candidatus Accumulibacter cognatus
CTTCGATTCGCTGCGCGCGCTCGGCGAGCAGCGGGCTCGGCCAGAGGGCGTAGTCTTCGAGGTACCAGCGCAGCTCGTCGGCTTCGATGACGCCGAGCGGTGCTTCGAGCGCGAAGCGGGCGCTGTGCACTTCGCGCTGCCCCGGCGTCGCCGGGACATGCAGCAGCCGCGCCCGCGCGCACGCGCGCCGCCGGCCGACGGCGTGCGTCACGACGCGCGGGTCGCTGAGTTTGAGCAGCAGTTCTTCGACCGCTTCGGCCGGCGGTTGCGGTTGCGGCGCGGCGTCGATCGGCAGCCGCCGGCGCAAGGCGACGAGGAGGGCGTGCGGCGCGGCGTCGGGCGCGGTGCTGGCGATGGTGACGTGGATCGGCGCTTCGTCGAACAAGGCCTCGAACGCGCCGAGCGGCGTGCCGTCGAGGAGCAGCGGGACGACCGGGAACGCGTCGGCGCCGCCGCGCTGCCGCTGCACGGCGAGCGCGTGCTTCAGTTCCTTGCCGACCCAACTGGCTTGATGGGCGCGCGGCGAGACGAGGACGAGAACGCCGGACGAGCTGGCTATCGCGTCGCGGATCGTTGATTCGAGCGGGTCGCCGCCGTGGAAGGCGCGCGATTCGATCGTCAGGGACGTGTCCAGCTCGGCGGACGCGATGCGCATCTGGCGGACGATGGCGTCGTCGCCGCTGCTGTGCGAGAGGAAGTAGGTGAGCGACGGGGTGGGCGTTTCGCTGCCGGAAGCATACTCGGCCATCGTGGCTTTCCCATAGCGGTGTTGGCTCTTGTTCTGCGAGCGGACAAGTGTACGCCGGTGTACGCCGGATTCCCGTTCGGCGAATCTCAAGCTTCGCTCAATTCCTGAGACAACTCGGGATGTTTGACGATCAGGCGCAACAGGCACAACACCGCGCCCGGCGGCTCAAAGCGTCCTTGTTCCCAGTCGCGCAGCGTCGCCAGCGGGGTTCCGATGCGCTCGGCGAAGGCCGCTTGCGTCAGGCCCGACTGCTTCCGCGCCTCGCGGACCAGAATTTGTTCGGGCGTCGTAACCCGCCCCATCCCGTCCCTCGCCTCGGCAAGCGCCTGTCGCAGGTCCGGCAGCGCTTCACCGGCATCGGCCTCGATCGCCGTTGCCACCTTCTCGATGTCCATTCGCGTCATCTCCATCTCACACCACCTTGTCGATTTCGACGGGCAGCATGTTGCTGCGTTCCGCCTTGCCATACGCCGCCACCAGCAGCACGACTTCCCGCGCGCTCAGATTGAAGTAGATCACCCGCGCCCCGCCAGACTTGCCAGACCCGGCACGGCTCCAGCGAACCTTGCGTGCGCCCTCCGCACCCGGGATCACGTCCCCGGCCAGCGGATTCGCGGCAATCCAGTCGATGAAGGCCAGCCGCTCGTCTTCGGACCACAGCTTCGCGGCCTGTTTCTGGAATGTCGGGGTTTCGATCACGGTACGCAGGATTTCATCTCTACGGGTTTCCCGTAGCATGTCAAGCGGTATCAACACAAGAAAAACGTGCAGCGCCTGAAGCGTAGATCTTGTCCCGATGCCGCGACGCTGCGTGATGAACCATCCCTTGCACTGTGCACAAGACAATGCCGCCACCACGATTGCTCCGATGACCTCCATCGCGCGCTCGACGACCCCAGGGCTTAGCGCCCGGCGGCCGCCAGGCGGTCGAGCAGCAGCAGGATTTCGGCGGCATCGTCGTAGTCGAGTCCGGGCGCGTCGCTCGCCGGCGAGCAGTAGGCGGGCGATTTCGGCCACCAGCAGCGCACCTCCGGTATGGCTCTCGCCGCCGTCGCGGCGGTAGGCAAGGTACGTGTCGCGCGCCTGCAAGCTCGCTTGGCGCGCTTCCTGGAGCCGGCCGAGGCGGCGCAGCGTGTTGGCGAGGTTGCTGCGGACGCGGCCTTCGCCGGCCAAGTCGCGCAGCACGACTTGGCGCTCGGTCGCCTGGCGATAGTGCCTGATGGCGTCTTCGTGAGCCCAAGGTTGGCGGCTGTCCGGCGTGGCGCCAGCAAGAGCGTCCACTTCAGAACCAGGGCGCCCGGTCCGAAGTTTACGCGCCCGGACCACAGTCCAGGCAACGCTCGACCGGCGGCGGCCCCATGCGCAAGGCACGTTGCAGCCCGCGCAGCGCCGTTCGCAGGCCCTCTTCGATGACCGGGTGGTAGAAGGGACTGTCGAGCATCGCCTGCACGCTGTCGCCTCGCTGCACCGACCAGGCCAGCAGGTGCCCCAGATGCTCAGCCGCCGGTCCGAGCATTTCGGCCCCCAGCAGGCGACCACTGCTCCGCTCGGCATAGAGATGCAGGGCACCGCGATTCTTCAGCATCACGCGGCTGCGCCCTTGATCCTCGAACGAGACCTCTCCCACGGCAAAGTCCACCCCGGAGCGCAGCAACTGCGCGTGACTCTGTCCGGCGAGCATGATCTGCGGATCGGAGAACACCACCGACAGCGGAGCGCGACGCGGACGTACGCGCACATCGGGGAAGCGGCCGGCATTGTCACCGGCGATGCGGCCCTCGTCCGCTGCCTCGTGGAGGATCTCCCGTTCATGGGTGGCGTCCCCGGCGATGAAGACGTGGCTGTCGGCGACCTGGCCGGTACCGGGATCGAACAGCGGGACACCACGCGCGTCCAGCGGCAGGCCGCTCTGCGGCAAGTCGAGTGCCTGCAGATTGGGGGGGCGGCCACTCGCCGCCAGTATCCACTCGTAGCGCTGTTCAGCAGCCGCATCCTCGTCACCGACGCGGACGGCGACCTCGTTGCCGACACGCCGGAGATGCAGGTCGGACGCCCCCAGGCGCATCGACAGCTCCTGTGCGAAGACCTTGCGCGTTTCGGCCTGCAGGATGGGATCGGTGAGTGGGCCGACGCGCGCGCTGCGGCCGTAGAGACAGACGCGCACACCCAGTCGATGCAGGGCCTGCGCCAACTCCAGAGCGATCACCCCGCTACCGAGGACGGCGACCGACTGCGGCAGCGATTGCCAGGCAAAGACGTCGTCGTTGACGATCAGCCGATCGCCAGCGGCTTCGCGCCAGTGGGTCGGTACGTTCGGGTGCGAGCCGGTGGCGATGACGATGCGCCGCGCCTTTACGCGCGTGTGCTCGCCAAGCTGCAAGGTGTGGCTATCGACAAAGCGCGCGTGACCGCGCAGGCGGTGCTCGGGTGGCCAATGCTCCACCGCCTCGGTGACGAAGCCGACAAAGCGGTCACGTTCGTCACGAACGCGCCGCATGACGGCGGCGCCATCGATCCGCAGCGAGTCGACGGCGACACCGAAGGCGTCGGCGTGCCTTGCCGCATGCGCGGCCTCGGCGGCGGCAATCAGCAGCTTGCTGGGCATGCAGCCGACGCGGGCGCAGGTCGTCCCGTACGGACCTCCCTCGATGACCACGACGCTGCGGGTATGCGCCAGCGCGGCGCGGTAGGCGGACATTCCGGCCGTGCCGGCGCCGATAATGGCGACATCAACTTCCCGTGTATTCATGAGCAACCCCCCTGTCTCGGGTCCATCGTTGCCGATGCCCGCTACTGCCGGGAATCGGTGCCATCGATGCGTTACAAGTCCAGCACCAGACCCTCCACGTTGCCGGCACCTGCCGCCGGCACCGAGCAGCAAATCAGAATCTCGTCCGTGGCCAGTGCGACGGCCGGCGGCGACGTATAGCTGACCTGGCCTGCCAGCAAGCGGGTCTTGCAGGTACCGCAGGAACCGCCACGGCAACTGAATTCCGGCGTCAGGCCACGCGCTTCCGCCAGTTCCAGCAGGCTGCCGCCGCCCGGCTGCCAGCGGGCCTCCTTGGCCGACTGCGCAAACACGACGGCGACGGAAGCTTCGGCAACCGGCAAGGTGGGCAGGCGGCTTTCCGTGACCGTATCCAGCTCCCGTCGGCGCAGTGACGAGGGGCCAAACTGCTCGACGTGGATTCGCTCGTCGGCAATCCGCATCGCCCGCAAGCCATCGTACAGGTCCTGCGCAAACGCCGCCGGACCGCAGAGGTAGAAATCAAAATCGTCGAAGGGCAGGATGGCCTTCAGGAAGGGCAGATCGATGCGGCCCTGAAGGTCATAGTCGTCGCCGAGAACGGCCGTGGGTTCGGGCTGGCTGAGAATGCGCAGCGCCTCGACCGCAGCATCGGCACGCGCGATCAGTTCCTGGAGTTCGCCGTCGAAGGCCCGTTCGGCCAGCGTGCGCGACGCATGGACGAAAAACGTCCGGCGGACGCGGCGGGTACGCACGCCTTCGTACACCACCTCGCGCAGCATGGCGAGCATGGGGGTGATGCCCACCCCGGCCGACAGGAGGACGAGCGGGCGGAGTTCGTGCGGGTCCACGACGAAATTGCCCAGCGGCGCACGGGCCTCGATTTCATCGCCAATGGCGGTGTGCTCATGCAGGAACTGCGAAACGCGTCCTTCGCGTTTGACGCTGATACGGTAGTAGCCATCCGACGGTGCCGCCGACAGGGTGTAGGTGCGAATGACCGGCGCGGCGCCCACGGCAAGGGCCAGCCGGACGGGCAGGTGCTGCCCGGCCTTGAAGAGCGGCAAACCGGCGCCGTCGGTGGCTTCGAGGTGGAACGACTTGATGGTCGAGCTTTCGTTGGTGATGCGCGCGATGCGAAAACGCCGCCACTGGTTGCGTAGCGCTTGTGCCTGCTGGCGAGCCAGAGCCTCCTCCCACGATCCGGTCAGCAGTGAATTGGGAGAAACCTCTCCAGGGCGCCAGCGCAGCTTCAGCACGCCGCGGTGGCGCACCGCCTTGTGGACATGCAGGCGCCAGAGCCGTTCAGCCCCCTGGAAACTGCTGACTTCGTCACCGGCCAGGAGCAATTCGGTACGGCCGGTCAGCTGCAGCAGGTCGCCATTGGCAAAGTCGATGAACAGCAGCCCCGCCCTCGGATTGACCCGCAGATTGCCCAATGTGTTGAAATGCAGGTTACCGGCAAAATCGGGGATGGTCAGCACATCGCCGTCGATACGGACGAAACCTGCCTTGCCGCCGCGATGCGAGGCGTCCACCTGCCGTCTGCCCTCCACTCCTTCCGGATCCACATAGCTGGCGACGAAGAAGGTATCGGCAGCCCGGATCATGGCAGTCGCCTCGGCGTCGAGAGTCGACAGGATTTCAGCGGAACTGGAGAACGGCTCGGCGGGGTCACCGGAGAACGTGACGCTTCTGGCCTGGATGTATTGCGGACAGTTGCCGAAAGCATGCTCGACCTGCAGCGTCAACCGGCGGTCGTCGCGCGCGACCACTCTGCCATTGACGCGATTGCGGCGGCGCGTCTGCAGTTCGATGCCGAGCACCCCAATGCCGTCGCCCGGCATCAACGCGCCGCGGGCGGGGTCCCCCGGACCGGGCAGGGCGTTGATTTGCAGGTGCCGCGCATCGGGTGACCGCGCCAGACCGGTGCGCCCCTCGACGAGCGTCGCCCAGGGATCGCCGGCCGTGTCGACGGCGGCGATCACCAGAAACGGTAGCTGCCGGTAGAACGTGCGATGCTGCTCCGGCATGAAGTCGCGGATGACCTGGCGACCAAATGCCTCCATGCGTTCGGCGACGCCGACGCTCTGTTGCAGTTCGCGTTCGCCGCGGTGCCAGGGGGAAGCTGTTGCCGCGTTCATCCTCGTCGACTCCCGGTTTCGGTGCTCATGCCACCAGTCCAGCGGCGGTCTTCTGCATGCTGACAAAGCCGGGCAGACCTTCGATTCTCGCCAGCCAGTCGCGCACCTTCGGGTAAGCGTCCAGGGATACGTTGCCCTCAGGCGCATGCGCGAGGTAGGTATAGGCCGCCACATCGGCGATGGTCATCCCGTCACCGACGAGGAAGGCGTGCCGCGACAACTCATGTTCAATGACCTTCAACACGGTGTGTGCAAGGGCAATCGCTTCGTCCGCATTCTTCTTCGCCCCGAATATTGTCACCAAACGCGCCACGGCCGGCCCGAAGGCAATCTGACCGGCGGCCACGGACAGCCACCGTTGCACGGCAGCTTCACCGACCGCGTCGCTCGGCAGCCAGTGCTCGCCTCCGTACTTGCGCGCCAGATAGACGAGAATCGCGTTGGAATCGGCGACGATCGTGCCGTTGTCGTCGAGCACTGGAACCTGGCCGAACGGGTTCAGGGCCAGGAACTCGGGCTGTTTGTGCGCCCCCTTCATCAGGTCGACGTCTATGAGTTGCATCGGCAGACCGAGCAGTGACAGCATCAGTTGCGCACGATGGGCGTGACCGGACAAGGGGTGACGATAGAGTTTGATGGGGGTAGCTGGGGTAGCCGACATGAAGAGTCTCCAGAAAGTGGGATGAGGGGACCAGGGAACGACGTGGTGCAAGTAACCGGAGGCGGCCACCAGTCACGGGTAGACATGGTAGGATCAAAATCGTCCGCAGGGAATCGCGGTTCGGCGCAAATCAAATGTCAGGAGTCCTGGCACCGCTTCCGGGGGAAACGGCCTACCGATCTTGCGGCTAAACGCCGCAAGTGCCGGCGGCGTGCTATCGGCCTCCCAGGACCTCTGAACGTTGAAGCGTGCCAAATGGTCCAATTCCGTTTCGGCAAGGATTCCAGGCTCTTGGAGGGTGCCCATCCTGGTGACGCCGTCCTGCTGCACCCCGATGCCCTGCCCGGTTTTTGAGCCGCCGTTACCGGCAATCTTGAACCGGGGAAATCATACCGTCCGGGGTGCACTCCGGAATCGCCCGACCAGCATAGCACAGGATTCCCCTTGCCAAAGAAGAGGCGGCCTGATTCCTATGTGATAATCTGGGGCGGGTATTTACCGGAAACCGTGTATGCGCGGCAAAGATCATATCGGCTCCCGCGCAGTCTCCTGTCGCAGTCATCGAGATGGAATACGCGATCCAGCTTCCGACTTTCCGGTATCCAGGCTAAAGTCCTCACCCGACAACGTGGCGAACCTTTTCGCGCAACCCTTTGGCTCAAGCCTGCGTCCGGACAGCAAACCGCTCAGGTCGGCGAACTACAAAGCGGTAAAACCGGCACGGCTGCTGAAAGCGCCGCGGCGCAAGCCGGCCGCTCGGCGCGCAACCGTACTGACGTCCTGTGGGGAGTTCTGCTGCTCGGCGTGTTCGTGTTGGGCGGAATGGCGTGGCGGCTTGTCAGGCAGATGAACAACAGCGCGTCGAAAACAGGAGATCAATCATGAACATCGACAGGCCTTCGCAGTTTTCTTCAGCAAGCGGTGTCGGGCGCGACGCAGACGGCGCCGGAGGTCATCCGCCAACACCGGTGGAACCTGCCACCAGACTCCCTGATAGTGCGCAGCGAGTGGCTGATCTGCTGCTGCGGATCGGCCACGGCAAGCCCGTTGTCCTGTTACCGGCGAGCGGCCGAACCTCTGCCGAAGCAGCCGCAGGACTTGGCTGCAGCGTCGCCGAAATTGCCAAGTCGATCGTCTTCAGACGCCTCTCGGACGATGCGGCAGTAATGATCATCGCCAGCGGCGCAAACCGCGTCGACGAGCTCAAGGTGGCCGCACTGGTCGGGCCGCTCGGCAAGGCCGACGCTGCCTTCGTGCGACAGCGCACCGGTTACGCAATCGGCGGGGTCTGTCCGGTCGGACATTGCGGTCAAACGCTCGTACTGGTCGATCAGGATTTACTGCACTTTGACCGGATCTGGGCCGCTGCCGGCCATCCACATGCGGTCTTCGAACTGACACCGGGCGAACTATTGGCCATGACCGGCGCAACGGCAGCCGAGGTCGCAATCTCTCCAGCCTCTCCGTAACCACAGCCTCATTCGCATTGCGCGTTCTGCCAGGAAAAATCATATCGGAGGTGAGGAAATCCGGAATGTTTGCGACCCCGGGCGCCAGCGCGGCGGATGCCTGAAGGAGTGGAATCGTGTCAGTCCCCGTGCAGTAATTCATAACGGCCGTCTGTGGTTTCACGAGACACTCCCTCTCCAAGTCGAGGCGCGCAGCCGCTCCTGCAAGCAACGAAGGCTCGATTACCCGAAACACAAATTCCTGGCTGAATGCATTACATGATGAGAAAACTCCTTTCATTCTCCATCGCCGTCATGGGCGTGGCAGGCAGCCTGCCGGCAGCTGCATTCATCATCGACGGGAAACTCGACGATTGGGGAGTGGATACGAAAACATGGATTCCTGCCGACGGAATCCAGTTCACCATTGAAGATCAGATCGGTGTCGGCGCCTACTACCTGACTCCCGGCTGGGGTGGCCAGGCCTATGATGCCGAAGCGCTATACGCGAAGAAGGCCGACGGCAAGGTCTACATTGCCCTGGCGACCGGCCACAACCCGCGGACCTTGAACCAGGGAAACAGTTACGGCGCGGGTGATTTCGCGATCGATTTCAACAAGGACGGCAGCTTCGATGTCGGCATCAACATTCTGCATGCCGAAGGTTTCAAGAAGGGTGCCTACACCTTCGAGACATTTGGCGTCGAGGGAGGTGTCTATAAGAACCCGGTGTGGGCCTACGGACTCTGGGACACGGCGGGAAACCTTGCCAAGAAAGGCAACGCTGATCGTGCTCATCCGACGCACATGACCGGTGGAACGCAGGTAGGACAGGCCGAGTTGAAGTATACGACAGTCGGGGTGGCAGGCTATGGACAGCGAAGTACCGACCTCCATTATTTCTACGAGATGAGTATCGATACCGGTCTTCTGTTTGCCGCCGGCTGGGATGGCAAGGCCTTCGACATTCACTGGACGCAGAACTGCGCCAACGACAGCATTTTCGTCGACCCGCCCGGGAATGTTCCGGCGCCCACCACACTGGCCTTGATGGGGCTGGGTTTATTCGGGCTGATTCAGCGTCGCACCCAATCGAACAGGAGACGGAGGTGACCCTCAGTCCCCTGTTCGATCTTTGAACACAAAGCCGGAATCCGCCGCAAACGCTGGCCTTCAGCCGTGCGCACGGGCAGCAGATACGGACAGGCGGAGGGCGATGTGCGTTGACGCATGCTCAGGGGACTTTGGCAAACGACCCGATGCGGTATTTCGCGAGTAGCTCGTCAGCATAGGGCGAATGCGGCCGGCCTTTCATCTTGGTGTTGTACGCCTCGCTGGCTTCCTTGCCGCACCACGGCAGCACGATGTCCGGACGGGATGGATGCTCCGGCAGGTAGGTGCTGAGGTCATAGACCGCGCCGCGAATGGCCATCCAGCAATTCTCCGGTGAAGTGTGTTTCGCGAGGTCGGCCGGGGAGATGATTTTTTCCCTGGCCTGCGCGCTTGCCTGTCCGGTCGGCAGCCACCAGACTGATGTGGTGCCGAGGCCAGTGACTGCTATCCAGAAAGCGATGGTAGAAACAACGAAGAGTTTGCGGGTCATCGGAAATCCAACCTTTCAAAATGAATATTCTGCTCACTTACACCACGATCCCTCAGCACGCGTGAGATGTTCTTGACCAAGGCAGGCGGACCGCAAAGATAGCACTCGTTCCCGCTCAACAGGTCGCTTGCCGGCAGGAGTTTTTCTACATTCGGAATGCCGGCGCCGGTCGGCACGGCTTCCAGGATGAGGTGCGCATCACGGTCGGCAAGAGCTTGCAGTTCATTTAGAAAAGCCGCATCCGCGGCGCTGTGGAACAGGTACAGCAGGCGCGTCGGCTGGCTCAGCGCCTCGCTCCTGAGGATCGCTAAAAACGGAGTAATACCGATACCACCCGCTACCCAGATCTGTGGAGTCGCCGGTCGTTCGGCGAGGAACTCGCCAAAAGGTCCCTGCACGCGCGCGGCCACCCCCGGTTCGAGCCTCTGCATCTGCTGCGTGCAATCGCCCAGCGCTTTGATGCCAATTCTGAATGCCACTCCGGGATCTGTCGCGCAAATGGTGAAGGGGTGGTATTCCCCGCATCCCCGGTATTGCGGGCCGTGGAAAAAGGCGACGAGAACAAACTGGCCTGCCCGCGCAACGATCGGCGTGGCCAGCGGCAGCAGGGAAACCTCGACCATCGACTGGGCAACCGGGTGAACCGAATTGACCACGTAGGGTCTGGCGGCGAGGCCGGCGTCGACCCGGATCAGGCGCCAGACCAGCAGCAGGACGGCCGCCAGAGTGGCGAGCAGAGCAGCAATGCTGATCCCGAGCAGAAGAACATGCACGAATCCGACGATGACGCCGATTCCCAACAATCCGTGCAGCCAGCGCCAGGGGCCGTAAGGCAAACGCCTGGCAAAGGTCGTGGCGAGCCCCAGCATCAGCAGTAGCAGCGCTCCCCAGCCCACCCAGATCGTCCAGTTCGCCGAAAACGGCGAGATCACCTGCCAGGCCAGCAGCGGCGATTCCTGCCAGCCATCGGCGGCCAGAGCCAGCGGGTGGAGCAGCAGCAGCAGGTAAGCCGCAACGCCGCTGTAGTGGTGCCAGAGCGTCATCCGCTCAAGACCACCGAGCCAGATCGCCAGACGCACCTCGCGCACCATCAGCAGCAGACTGGCGAGCAGCAGACCGCAACCCACCCAGCCCAGAACGATCGCGGTTGCTCGCCAGAAGCGAAGACCTTCGGGAAAAGCCCAGAAAACCGGCCCCCCAACGAGGAAAGAAACAACGATCGGCAACAACAGAAAGCGCAGGCGGTTCATCGTCGATCGATTGCTATCCGGTGAAAGGCTATTCACCGACGGCATCGGGGCGCTTGAGATGTTCGCAGATGTCCCGGCGACCGCTGGGCAGCGCGACCCCGCGTTGTCGGGCCCGCTGCTCCATGAGCTGATGGTGTTCCTGCTGGTAGGCGCGACATTCTTCCAGGGTTCGGAAACTCCGAATACGGGCCTGATGGTCGATCCGTTCCTGGGGGGTCATCAACTGCCAGCCACGGGTATTCTCTTCGCTGGCCCGCCAGGGGCCGCCGGCCTCGGCAGCCGACACCGCCAGCATCAACCCGATGACAAGCAAGGATACCAACGCCTGGCGCGGCATTGCGCATTTCCCTCCAACTCGGGTGATCAGCAACGCTGCTTCAGCCATTTCCGCCCTGCTCCTGCCCGGATATGAGAAGAAGATGACAGTGCTCGTGCATGGGCAGCCGCATCAGCGGGATTTCATGTTCGTACTCTCATGCTCCCGGCAGCTGGGGCATCCGCGTCACCGCATCGAGCGCGTCGGCCAGATTGCGTACCGTACGGTCGGGATTATGGAGCTTTTCCAGGCCGAACAGGCCGATCCGGAAGGTGCTGAAATCGGCCGGTTCGCCACACTGCAGTGGCACGCCAGCAGCTGTCTGAACGCCAATGGCGAGGAATTTCCGGCCCGACTGGATTTCCGGATCGTCCGTATAGCTGACGACGACGCCTGGCGCCTGAAAGCCTTCGGCGGCAACGCTCCTGAAACCCTTGCCTGTCAGCAAGGCGCGCACGCGCAGGCCGACTTCGAGTTGCTCCTGGCGTACGCGCTCGAAACCGTAGTTTTCGGTTTCCCGCATCACGTCGCGCAGAGCCGCCAGCGTGTCGGTCGGCATCGTCGCGTGATAGGCATGACCGCCATTCTCGAAGTTCTCCATGATCTGCATCCACTTCTTGAGGTCACAGGCAAAGCTGCTGCTGGTCGTAGCGTCTATCCTTTCCCGGGCGCGCTCGCCGAGCACCACTAGCGC
The DNA here is from genome assembly GCF_000584975.1 of Candidatus Accumulibacter cognatus. Classification (NCBI taxonomy): domain Bacteria; kingdom Pseudomonadati; phylum Pseudomonadota; class Betaproteobacteria; genus Candidatus Accumulibacter; species Candidatus Accumulibacter cognatus. The sequence goes on from NZ_JDST02000059.1 coordinate 11,611, forward strand.
ACAGCAGGGCAGACCGGTCCAGCCTTTCTGGGGAGCACTGATCAGTACATCGACCGAGTTGGCGACCATATCGATCCAGACCGCACCGGAAGCAACGCAATCGAGGACAAACAGGCCGTCGACTGCGCGCACGGCCTCACCGAGGGCGCGCAGGTAGTCGTTGGGCAGGATCATTCCGGAGGCGGTTTCGACGTGCGGCGCAAAGACCAGGTCCGGTTTCTCGGCGTGAATTCGGGCAACGACTTCCTCGATCGGTGGCGGAACGAACGGCGCCTGTTTTTCCTCGCCGAGTTGGCGAGCCTGCATCACGATGCTGGCCGAGGGAATCCGCCCCATCTCCAGGATCTGTGTCCAGCGGAAGCTGAACCAGCCATTGCGGATGATCAGGCACTTCTTGTCGGTGGCAAACTGGCGAGCCACGGCTTCCATGCCGAAGGTGCCACTGCCCGGTACGATGATCGCCGTCTTGCCGTTGTAGACAGTCTTGAGAATCCGCGCGATGTCTTTCATCACGCCCTGGAAGCGCTGCGACATATGGTTCAGGGAGCGATCGGTATAGACCACCGAGTATTCGAGCAGACCATCGGGATCAGGTTGGGGCAGCAGTGCAGGCACAATTGTCTCCAGTGAGTTGAGTGGGAGGTAAAAAGCAAAAATTGCGTCAGTGAAGGACGGGGAGAATAACGCCAAGTCCGCATGGCGCGCTAGTCGCAAAACAGCCTGGCGGCAGGAAAGGCCCTGATGATGGCCGCAATAAATACCTCACCGGGCATAATGGCCGACCGTGCATCGCCTGATCGTCTAGAATTCACTCCCGGCTACCGCGACCCTGGTAGCGCTCGAACGCAATACTCACCCTAAAATCTGGAGCCACCATGGCCGGAGCCAGCCTGCTTGCCCTGATCGATGACATTGCTTCGGTCCTCGACGACGTCGCCCTGATGACCAAGGTCGCCGCCAAGAAAACCGCTGGCGTCCTTGGCGACGATCTGGCGCTCAACGCCCAACAGGTGTCTGGCGTACGGGCCGAGCGCGAGTTGCCGGTGGTCTGGGCAGTCGCCGTCGGTTCGCTGAAGAACAAGCTCATCCTGGTACCGGCGGCGCTGGTGATCAGCCGCTTCATGCCCTCGGCAGTGATGCCGCTACTGATGCTCGGCGGCATTTATCTGTGCTTCGAAGGAGCCGAGAAATTGACTCACCGCTGGCTGCATGGCCGTGACGATGACGACGCCCAACACACTCGGCAACTGGCGCTGCTGGCCGAAGATAATGTTGACCTGCCGGCTCTCGAAGCTGACAAGATCAAGGGGGCCATCCGTACCGACTTCGTGCTCTCGGCCGAGATTGTCGTCATCGCGCTCGGCACCGTCGCCGACCAGTCGTTCGGCACGCAGGTGGTCGTGCTGTCAGGGATCGGCCTGATCATGACGGTTGGTGTATATGGCGTTGTCGCCGGCATCGTCAAGATGGACGATATCGGACTCCATCTGCTGACCAAAAGCGGCGCACTGGCACAAACGATCGGCAAGGGCCTGCTGCTGGCGGCGCCGCGCCTGATGAAGGCGCTGACGGTCATTGGCACGGCAGCGATGTTCCTGGTTGGCGGTGGCATCCTGACACACGGCATACCGCCGCTACATCACCTGATCGAACACCTCGCCGGGCTGGCTGGGAGCATTGCCGGCGTCGGCAGCGTGCTCAAGGCGCTGCTGCCGCCCCTGCTTGACGTGCTGGCGGGCGTCGTTGCCGGCGGCCTGGCCCTTCTTGGTGTCCGGGGTTTCGCAGCCATCCGTGCCGCGCTCGGCAGGCAGAAAAGACCGTAGCCGGATTGAAGCAAAGCGCCAGGCGGAACCTGCGCAACACCTCGACCTTCTTGCCGAATGCATGGGCAGCACCGCAGCGGTCCGGCAGGGTGATCCCCGGCCTTAAGGAATCCCGCGAGACCCGCAGAATTACCGCGCTGCCCTCGAGAGCCTGTCCTGCCAGGTCCGCAGGGTCAGCGCGAGTCTCCCGGACAACGTGACGTATTCACCGTAGAACATCCCGTAGGCCTCGTTTTTCTTGCCAGACGCCGCCAGCTCGACCACTTGCGCTGCCAGTTCATGAAATTCGGCGTGCAATCGTCTGACTTCCTGATAATCGTCTGATATTCGATCTTCCGCAGACCAGGAAGTCCCCTCCAACCATTTGCCGAATTCACATTGGTCAGCCGCCCGGATAGTTTCCAACTCGATGCCAGGGTGCGCTTCAAGCACGGTTTCCCTGAGCTGCGACATCCACCGGGTATGCGCGCCAATCGCCTTATCAATGTCCGCCACTCTATCCACCGCTTCTCCTCCATTGCATGCCTGTTCATGAGAAAGTTGCGCCGGCCACTCACAAAGCTCCCTCCCGCAAGCGGGAAAGATCGGGGGAGGATAACAGTCATGGCTCCATCGAACAAGGCACTTCGACCAACACTTTCACTCTCACCCCCTGGCCGACGCGACTTTGGCATCAGGGAATCAACGACCACTGGATCTGATCGCTGCGCTCGATGCCTGTGGTCATCGTTCGACACAGAGCGACGAACTCGCGCATGCCCGCGGTCTGGAACTTGCGGCCATGCCAGAGGAAGTGGAAGTGCCGGCGCAGGTCGAGTTCGGGAGTCTCAATGGCGACCAGGCTACCTCGCCGGAAGGCCTCGCGCAACGCCAGTCGGGAAATGCAGCCGATACCCAGGCCGAACTCAACAGCACGCTTGATCGCTTCGGTATGCTCCAATTCCAGCCGGATTTGCAAGGCAAAATGCTGATGGCGCAGCGCCTGGTCGAGTGTCTCGCGCGTCCCCGATCCGGGCTCGCGAACGATCCATGCCTGTTCGGCCAAGGTGGCCAGCGATGCTCTCCCCTGCTCCGCCAAAGGATGGCCGGGCGCGCAGAACACCACCAGTTCGTCTGCCACCCACGGTTCGACGATCAGATCGGGATGCCGGCATGATCCTTCAATCAAGCCCAGATCGAGTTCGTGTCGAGCCAGTTGATCGATGATCGTGGCAGTATTGTGCACGCTCAATTGCAGCGTGCTCTCGGGGTGGCGTTTGAGGAAGTCGGCGACGATCAGCGTCGCCAGGTAGTTGCCGATGGTCAGCGTTGCGCCGATACGCAGCTTGCCGTAGCCGGCGCGACCCTCGAGCGCACTTTCGATCGCCGCCGCCCGTTCGATCAGTTCGACTGCCTGTGGCAGCAGGGCCTGCCCGAGTTCGTTGAGACGCAGCATTTTGCCGAACCGGTCGAAAAGTTGCGTGTCGTATTGTCGCTCGATCTCAGCCAGCGCCGTGCTGGTTGCTGACTGTGACAGCGCAAGCTCTGCGGCGGCACGCGAGACATTCTCGTGGCGAGCGACCGCCACGAACACGCTGATCTGGCGCAAGGTGAACCTCATATCCAATATCCAGATATATTCTATTCATAAAATCTGTTTTACAAATATAGCATGCGCAACTACGATGACTCGCATCCACCGCACAGCAGGGTCAAGGCCATGAGCAATTATTCCGCACAACGCGTCCTTTCGGTTCATCACTGGAACGAAACGCTGTTCAGTTTTCGCACCACGCGCGACCCCGCCCTGCGCTTCATCAACGGACAATTTCTGATGATCGGCCTGCCGCAGGAGGGACGACCGCTGACGCGCGCGTACAGCATCGCCAGCGCTAACCACGATGACTACCTGGAATTCTTCAGCATCAAGATTCCCAACGGCCCGCTCACATCGAAACTGCAACACCTTGCGATCGGTGACGAGGTGGTGGTCAGTCGCAAACCGACCGGAACGCTGGTGCTGCGCGACCTGCGCCCCGGCCAGAACCTCTATCTGCTGGCCACCGGCACGGGCCTCGCGCCGTTCATCAGCCTGATCCAGGACCCCGAGACCTACGAACGATTCGAGAAGGTGGTGCTGATCCATGGCGTTCGCTGGATCAGGGACCTGGCTTACAGCGAGTTCATCGAAAAAGAGTTGCCCGGCCACGAGTTTTTCGCCGAGCTGGTGCGCGACAAGCTGATCTATTACCCGACGGTGACCCGCGAATCTTTCCGCCACCAAGGCCGAATCACGCACCTTGTCAACAGTGGCCTCCTGTTTGCCGACATCGGCCTGCCGCCGTTCGACCCGGCGCGCGACCGCGCGATGGTCTGCGGCAGCCCGGCGATGATCAAGGACTGCTGCGCCTTGCTCGACTCGCACGGCTTCCAGGTTTCACCGTACATCGGCGCCCAGGGAGATTATGTGATCGAGCGGGCCTTTGTCGACAAGTAGAGGCGTTGAACTCGTCAATGTGATGGCGAGCCATAGGCCACTGCCAGTTCGTAGTTCGGGTTAGCTCAGCCTAACCCGACATCTTGCCCAACGGAAGTCGGGCTGCGCCTTATCGGCTAACCCGACCTGCGACCCTCTTCGCTGGGTAGCGAGCCATTGGCCGCCAGTCTCGGGTAGACTTGCACTTTCCAGACGCTTTGCGTCTGCCAACCGCCCCCCTGGATCGACTGCCATGGCCCAATATGTATTCACGATGAACCGCGTGGGCAAGATCGTCCCGCCCAAACGCCAGATCCTCAAGGACATTTCGCTCTCCTTTTTCCCCGGCGCCAAGATCGGCCTACTCGGTCTCAACGGCTCAGGAAAGTCGACTGTGCTGCGCATCATGGCGGGCGTCGACAAGGACATCGTCGGCGAAGCGATACCGATGCCCAATCTGCACATCGGCTACCTGCCGCAGGAACCGCAACTCGCTCCGCAGAAGACTGTCCGCCAGGAAGTCGAGTCCGGCCTCGGCGAAGCTTTCCAGGCGCAGGCGAGGCTCGAAGAGGTCTACGCGGCCTATGCCGAGCCCGACGCCGATTTTGATCAACTGGCCGAAGAACAGGCCCGCCTTGAAGCGATCATCGCCAGTGCCGGTTCGGACCTCGACAGCCAACTCGAGCTCGCTGCCGACGCGCTGCGCCTGCCGGCCTGGGAGGCTCTGATCGGCAATCTCTCCGGCGGCGAGAAACGGCGTGTCGCGCTGTGCAAGCTGCTGCTTTCGAAACCGGACATGTTGCTGCTAGATGAACCGACCAATCATCTCGACGCTGAATCGGTCGAATGGCTGGAGCAGTTTCTGGTGCGCTTCCCCGGCACGGTGGTCGCTGTCACGCACGACCGCTACTTTCTCGATAATGCCGCCGAATGGATCCTTGAACTTGACCGTGGCCACGGCATCCCCTGGAAGGGCAACTATTCGAGCTGGCTCGAGCAGAAGGAAGCACGGCTGGAAAGCGAAGGTCGCCAGGAACTTGGCCGCATCAAGGCAATGAAACAGGAACTCGAATGGGTGCGCCAAAACCCGAAAGCGCGCCAGGCCAAGAGCAAGGCGCGTCTGTCGCGTTTTGAGGAACTGTCGAGCATCGAATATCAGAAGCGTAACGAAACGCAGGAAATCTTCATCCCGGTCGGCGAGCGTCTCGGTAGCAAGGTGATCGAATTCAGGGCGGTCAGCAAGTCTTTCGGCGACCGTCTGTTGCTCGACAAGCTCAGCTTTAGCGTCCCGCCAGGCGCCATCGTCGGGATCATCGGCCCGAACGGTGCCGGCAAATCGACCCTGTTCCGGATGCTGATCGGCAGGGAGCAACCCGATTCCGGCGAAATCGAGATCGGCAATACCGTCAAGCTGGCCTATGTCGACCAGAGCCGCGATTGCCTCGACGGCGACAAGACCGTTTTCGAGGAGGTTTCCGGCGGTGCCGACGTGCTGACTGTTGGCCGGTATGAAACCCCGGCGCGCGCTTACATCGGCCGCTTCAACTTCAAGGGTGGCGACCAGCAGAAGCGTGTCAGCCAGCTCTCGGGCGGCGAACGCGGGCGTCTACACATGGCCAAGACCCTGATTGCCGGCGGCAATGTCCTGTTGCTCGACGAACCGTCAAACGATTTAGACGTTGAAACGCTGCGCGCCCTCGAAGACGCCCTGCTTGAATTTGCCGGCAGTGTGCTGGTCATTTCCCACGACCGCTGGTTTCTCGACCGCATCTGCACCCACATTCTCGCCTGCGAAGGCGATTCGCAATGGACCTTCTTCGGCGGCAACTATCACGAGTACGAAGAAGACAAGAAACGCCGGCTCGGCGAGGAAGCGGCAAAACCGAAACGGATTCGCTACAAGCCGATCACCCGGTAGGCATGACCTTCCGTATTGTCCGGCGAGCCCCGGTTCCAGGCGGCTGAATAAACGGAATCAGTTGCTTCCTGCCGTTGCCGATCAGGTCGGAGCGCCCCATCTGCTTCAAGGCTTCGCGCAGCAGGGGCCAGTTTTCGGGATCGTGATAGCGTAGAAAAGCCTTGTGCAGGCGGCGCTGGCGGGTGCCGCGAACGGTTTCGACGGCCTCTGAATCGCGGCCGACCTTCTTCAGCGGATTCTTGCGGCTGTGATACATGGCGGTGGCCATCGCCAACGGCGTCGGCAAGAAAGTCTGGACCTGATCGAGACGGAAATGGTGACGCTTCAACCACAAGGCCAGGTTGAGCATGTCCTGGTCGGTAGTGCCCGGATGCGCGGCAATGAAATAAGGGATCAGATATTGCTCCTTGCCGGCCTCCTTCGAAAATTTCTCGAACAGGATCCTGAACTGCTCGTAGGAACTCATTCCGGGCTTCATCATGTGTGCCAGCGGCCCGTCTTCGGTGTGCTCGGGAGCAATCTTTAGGTAGCCACCGACGTGGTGGCTGACCAGTTCCTTGACGTACTGCGGATCGCGTACAGCAAGATCGTAGCGCAGGCCGGAACTGATCAGCACCTTCTTCACCCCCGGCAGCGCCCGCGCCTTGCGGTAAAGCTGGAGCAGCGGCGTGTGGTCGGTGCCTAGGTTCTCGCAGATGCCGGGGTAGACGCACGACAGGCGGCGGCACGCCGATTCGATCTTCGGATCCTTGCACGCCAAACGGTACATGTTGGCGGTCGGTCCACCGAGATCGGAGATCATGCCGGTGAAACCCGGCGTCTTGTCGCGAATTTCCTCGATCTCATGCAGAATCGATTGCTCGGAGCGGCTCTGGATGATCCGCCCCTCATGTTCGGTAATCGAGCAGAAGGTGCAGCCGCCGAAGCAGCCGCGCATGATGTTGACCGAAAAGCGGATCATCTCGAAGGCTGGAATCTTCGCATCGCCATAGGACGGATGCGGCCGGCGCTGGAATGGCGAGGCGAAGACGCCGTCCATTTCCGGCGTCGACAGCGGAATCGGCGGCGGATTGAGCCAGACATCGCGCTCGCCATGCGCCTGGACCAGCGCGCGCGCGTTGCCGGGGTTCGATTCGACGTGGAATATACGCGAAGCATGCGCGTACAGCACGGGGTCGGCGGCAACGGTTTCGTAAGACGGCAGGCGAATTGCGCTGCGCATCCGATCGAGCTTCGGCATGCGCGGATGCGACTGGAAGTGGATCACCTGCGTCCGGTCTGATCTGGCGCGGGTCTCCGATGGTGCTGGCCGGGACGCACAGGCGATCTCCTTGCCCATCTCAGGAGTCATCGCGTAAGGGTCGGGGTGGCGAACCAGCAGACCCGATGTATCGACCTGGCTCGAATCGATCTCGGCCCAGTCGTCGCCCGGCAGCCAGCCGCGCGGCACCATGAATGCGGTGCCGCGTAGATCACGGATCGCGACGATGGGTTCGCCGGCGGCAAGACGGTGCGCAAGTTCGACGATTGCCCGCTCGGCACTGCCGAAAATCAGCAGGTCGGCTTTCGAATCCGGCAGCACCGAGCGACGCACCTTGTCTGACCAGTAATCATAATGGGCAATGCGGCGCAGGCTAGCCTCGATCGATCCGATCACCACATTGCTGCCGGGAAAGGCCTCGCGACAGCGCTGTGCATAGACGACGACGGCATGATCGGGCCGCCGGTTGGCTTCGCCATTCGGTGTGTAGGCGTCATCTGAACGTGGCTTGCGATCGGCGGTGTAGCGATTGACCATCGAATCCATGTTTCCGGCGGTAACGCCGAAGAACAGGTTCGGCTTGCCGAGCACCCGAAAATCCTTTGCCGACCGCCAGTCGGGCTGGCTAATGATGCCGACGCGAAAACCCTGCGCCTCGAGCAGACGTCCAACCAGTGCCATGCCAAAACTTGGGTGATCGATGTAGGCGTCACCGGTCACGATAATAACGTCGCAGGAGTCCCAGCCGAGTTGATCCATTTCGGTACGCGACATCGGCAGGAATGGTGCTGTGCCAAAGCGGCTGGCCCAGTATTTGCGGTACGAAAAGAGAGTCCTGGATGCGGGGTTGGAAGTGGTATTCATAAGGCGATTCCATAGGAACCGGGGGTCGATTTGATGACCCCCCTTGATCAATCTTGCGTGATCGCTTCGCGGTGCTGAACACCCGCTTCTTGCTCGAACGTTGGACGACCCCGGACGGCCCGGTAGCGACATCCGCCTGCCCGCCTGAACTGGGCGTCCAGCGGCTGCAAGCCTGGACAGTGCCCTATTCGCCCAGATAGCTGGCGCGCACTTTCGGGTCGGTGAGCAGAGCCTTAGACTCGTTGGTCAGCGTGATCTCGCCGCTCTCCATGACATAGCCACGTTGACTGACTTCCAGCGCCAGCTTGGCATTCTGCTCGACGAGCAGAATGGTCATCCCTTCGCTGGCCACCGCACAAATCACCTCGAAGATTTTCTGCACCATGATCGGCGCGAGCCCCATTGACGGTTCGTCGAGCAACAGCAGCCGCGGTTTGCTCATCATCGCCCGGCCAATCGCCAGCATCTGCTGTTCACCGCCCGAGAGTGTCCCTGCCAGTTGCTGTGCCCGTTCCTTGAGACGAGGAAAGTGCCCGAGAACCTGTTCGAGGTCGCTTTCGATCTCCTTCTTGTTGTTGCGGGCGTAAGCCCCCATGCGCAGGTTCTCGAGGCTGCTCATGCGCGGGAAGACTCCTCTGCCCTCTGGTACCAGGGCGATCCCTTCACTGACCAGGCGGTGTGGGGGCAAGGCCAGCAGTTCCTTGCCGCGATAGCGTACACTGCCACCGGCGGGATCGAGCAATCTTGACAGCGCTCTCAAGGTACTGCTCTTGCCGGCACCGTTAGCGCCGATCAACGCCACCATCTCGCCCTCGTTGACATGAAAGGTGATGCCGCGTACAGCCTGGATACCGCCATAGGAAACGCGCAAACCGTTAACTTCGAGCATGATTCATCGTTCCCTTCAGGCTACCGACCCACCAAGGTAGGCCTCGATCACACGCGAATCCTTCTGCACCACGGCAGGTACGTCTTCACAGATTTTCTCGCCATAATCGAGTACCGCCACCCGCCCACACAGCCCCATCACCAGCTTGACATCATGCTCGATCAACAGGACCGTCACGCCATCCCGGCAAATGCCCTCGACAAGCACGCGTAAAGCCTCGGTTTCGGTGCCGTTCATTCCGGCCGCAGGTTCATCAAGCGCAAGCAACTTGGGTTCAGTGGCAAGGGCACGGGCAATCTCGAGGCGCCGCTGATCACCGTAGGACAAATGCTTGGCATAGTCATGGGCCCGTTCATGAATTCCCACATAGTGCAACAGTTCTTCGGCGCGGCGGACAATCGCTCCCTCTTCAGCACGCGTGGCCGGGTTGCGGCTGATCGCGCCAAAGACGCCCGCGTGTGTGCGCAAATGGCGCCCAACCATGACGTTCTCGATCGCCGTCATGTTGCCGAACAGGCGAATGTTCTGAAAGGTGCGGGCGATCCCGACCGCGGCTGCCTTGTGCGGTGCATCGGCTTGGAGCTTGACGCCGTCAAAGATGAAATAACCGCTCTCATTCTTGTAAAGACCGGTCAGGCAATTGAAGAAGGTGGTCTTGCCGGCGCCATTCGGTCCGATCAGGCCATAGATCTCGCCCCGGCGAATGGTCAGCGAAACGTCATGCAAGGCCTTCACGCCGCCGAAATGTTTGGCAACCTCGCGGGCTTCAAGAAGAAGCGGTTTCTCGCTCATGGTTGATCCGCACTCTCGGCCAGTTCGCGGCGGCGTTGCGACGAGGGCCAGAGACCAGCCGGCCGGAAGCGCATCACGAGCACCAGCGCAAGCCCGAAGACCAGCATCCGCAAGCTCTCCGGGTCGATGATCATGCGCCCGAAGAGCCCTCGCTGTAGTGGCTCGATACCGTAACGCAGTGCTTCGGGAAGACCGGTCAACAGCACCGCACCGAGAATGACGCCAGGGATATGGCCCATGCCGCCGAGAACGACCATTGCCAGAATGGTGATCGATTCCATCAGCGAGAAGCTCTCTGGACTGACGAATCCCTGCATCGCTGAAAAAACGCCACCCGCAATCCCTCCGAACGAGGCACCCATGGCAAAAGCCAGCAATTTGATGTTCCGGGTATTGATCCCGCAGGCCTTGGCAGCCACCTCATCCTCACGAATCGCCTGCCAGGCCCGACCGATGCGTGAATCCTGCAAGCGAATATTGACGACGATCACCAGCAACGCCAGCGCGACCAGGAGAAAGTAGTACTTCTGCGGCCCGGAAAACGAGACGCCAAGGAGGGTACTGGTCTGGGAAAACGAAAAATCGCCCAGCCGGATCGGGTCGATCAGGGTAATTCCCTGTGCGCCGTTGGTAACGTTAATGGGTGCATTCAGATTGTTCATGAAGATGCGGACGATCTCACCAAAACCGAGTGTCACTATCGCTAGATAGTCGCCCCGCAGCTTCAGGGTCGGCGCGCCGAGCAGAACCCCAAAGATGCAAGCCAGGCCGGCACCCAGCGGCAGGATCACCCAGAATGGCAGGTGAATACCGAAATGCGGCGATGCCAGGAGAGCATAGGTATAGGCACCAACCGCGTAAAAAGCGACATAACCGAGGTCGAGCAGCCCCGCATAGCCGACCACGATGTTCAGACCAAGTGCCAGGAAAATATAGAGAATCGAAAAGTTGGCAATACGCACCCAGGCCTGGCCACCCAGTGCGGCAACAAAAGGCACCGCCACCAGGACGGCGGCGAGCAATAGAAAACCCAGCCAAGGTCGCTGACCAGGAATGAGGAGCAGCTTGAGGTGTCCGTTCATGCGCGATCTCCAGTACGTTCGCCAAACAGCCCTGAAGGACGAAACATCAGGACGATGATCAGCACAATGAAGGCAAAGATGTCCTGGTAGTGGCTGCCGAGGAAATTGCCGGTCAGGTCACCGATATAGCCAGCACCCAGGGCCTCGATCAGGCCCAGCAACAGGCCGCCGGCCATGGCGCCAGCGAGATTGCCGATGCCGCCGAGAACGGCTGCCGTGAAAGCCTTCAGGCCAAGCATGAAACCCATCTGGTAATGCGCGATCTCATAATATGAACCAACCATGCAGCCCGCCACCGCACCCAGCGCCGAGCCGATGATGAAGGCCATGGCAATCACGCGATTGATATCGACTCCCATCAGTGACGCCACGTGCGGGTTCTGCGCCGTCGCCCGCATGGCCATGCCGATGCGTGTACGGTGTACCAAATAGATCAACCCCAGCATCACCAATGCAGCAAGGAAAACGATCGCGACCTGCACGTTGGTGAAACTGGCGCCGGCAACTTCATAGATCTGCTTGTTGATCATCGGTGGGAAAGTAATGTAATTGCGACCCCAGATGATCATCGCGACATTCTGCAAAACGATCGACATACCAATCGCAGTAATCAGCGGGGTCAGTCTCGGGGCATGCCGCAATGGGCGATAGGCCACCCGTTCGAGTGCCCAGCCGAGCACCATGCAGACCACCACAGAAACCAGCAAACCAATACCGAGAATCAGCAATGGCGACATGCCGGAACCGGCGAGAAAAACGATCACGGTAAAGGCGACCATCGTCCCGATCATCACCACCTCGCCATGGGCGAAGTTGATCAGGCCGATGATGCCGTACACCATCGTGTAGCCAAGAGCGACCAGCGCGTAGACGGCACCCAGAGTGAGGCCGTTGATCAACTGCTGGAGAAGAGTGTCCATGGTCAGGCTTTCCGCAACAAGGCGCTGATGGCGAACCATCGTCTCCGCCTCTTGCCTTCAGGATCGTACGAGGGAGGGTGCGGAAGCAAGGGCGCGGTTGATGCTGAGCGGATGCGAATTCAGGAGAACAGGAGGGATTGGCCGCAACCATTCCCTCCCAGCCAAGCGGAAGAGTTTATTTGCCGGCTGCCGTACCACCTTCGGATTTCAGCGTGGTAAGTTTGCCATCCTTGATCTCGAAAACCGTGATCGCGCCGTTCTTGATGTCGCCCTTTTCGTCAAACTCAATCTTGCCGGTCACGCCATCGTAAGCGGTCTTGCCCACTTCCGGCAGATATTTGACCGGGTCAACCGAGTTGGCACGCTTCATGGCGTCGACCAGGACCATCACCGCATCATAGCTGTACGGCGAGTAGATCTGGATCTGACCATACTTCTTGGTAAAGTCTTCGAGGAACTTCTGGCCATTCGGGAGCTTCTCGGGGGGTAGACCCGCTTGTGAGCAGATCACGCCCTCGGACGCCGCACCGGCAAGCTTGATCAGTTCGGGCGAACAGCCGCCGTCGCCAGTGGTGAATTTGGCCTTGATCCCAAGTTCCTTGATCTGCTTGAGCATCGGGCCACCGACCGCATCCATGCCGCCGAGGAAGATCACATCTGGATTCTTGGCCTTGATCTTGGTCAGAATGGCCTTGAAGTCAGTGGCCTTGTCATTGGTAAACTCGCGCGCGACAACGGTAGCACCAGCCGCCTTGGCAGCTTTCTCGACCTCATCAGCCAAACCCTGACCATAGGCCGTACGGTCGTCGATGATCGCGAACTTCTTGGCACCCATGTCCTTGGCTGCGTAGGTACCGATCACGGAACCCTGCTGGATGTCGTTGGCCATCACCCGGAAAGCGGTGTTGAACCCCTGCTGGGTGTACTTCGGATTGGTTGCTGACGGTGAAATCTGTGGCAGGCCGGACTGGTTGTAGATTGCCGATGCTGGAATGGTGGTACCCGAGTTCAGGTGACCGACGACGCCGGCAACCTTGGCATCAACCAGTTTCTGGGCCACGACGGTACCAGTTTTCGGATCTGCCTGATCATCCTCGCCGAGGAGTTCGAACTTGATGACCTTCCCATCGATCTCGATCTTTTTCGCATTGGCATCGTCAACGGCCAGACGGGCGCCATTTTCGTTGTCCTTGCCAAGATGAGCGATCGGGCCAGTCAGTGGTGCGACGTGGCCGATTTTCACGACAATTTCGGGCTTCGGTGCTGGCGCAGGGGCGGCTGCAGCCGGGGCTGGGGCCGGAGCAGCGGCCTTGGGTTCTTCCTTCTTTCCACAACCAATGATGGCCACCGAGGCAGCCAGAATGGCGAGTACACCAGGTATACGTACATTATTCATGATTTTGATCTCCACTATGGTGTTCTTACTGGGCTAACGAACGCGCGATTGTCCAAGCACATCAGGACCTTGTCAACCAGCATATGATTTCCCGACCGGCATATCCTCTTCCTGAAGTGCGTCTTCAAAACAAGAAACCGGCACGCAGCCGGTTTCTTGTTCAGTCAGCCTTCACTTCTGGCTGAGGATCCACTTCACGAGTTTGGTCGCCTCATCGGGCGTAACAGACGGGTTCGGCGGCATCGGTATCTCACCCCAGGCACCCTTGCCGCCCTTGATGATTTTCGTGGACAGCGCCGCTTCATCCTTCGCCGTGTACTTCTTGGCCACATCCTTGTATGACGGGCCCACGACCTTCTTGTCGACCGCGTGACACGATAGACAGTTCTTCGATTTGGCCAAGGCTTCGGCGTCCTGAGCCTGGACAGCACCAGCAGACATTACGCCGGCAGCAGCCAGCAGACACACGTAGATCGCTTTCATGCTATTACTCCGTTCAGATGAGGGGGGTTGCAACGCTCCGATAGTATTTCAGTTTGGCCAGCTTGGAAAGCCTCCTGATCGGTCTTGCCGATACTGCCAGCGTTACCCTCTCATCAACGCATCGACAGCGGCGATCGTTGACCTTGCCAGCACTTGTCATCGTTGCATGGCGCATGCTCCCTCAGATCCGCCGCAACTGCCTCAGGTCGCGCACCGCGCCGGTCGCCGCCGAGGTGGCCATCAACGCATAAGCCTGCAAGGCCTGGGAAACGACCCGCTGACGCTCGGCTCGCGGCCGCCAGGCAGACGCCGCCTTGGCGTCCATCGCCGTACGACGCGTGGCCAGTTCGGAATCGGCAAGAGCCAGATGGATGCGGCGTCCGGGAATGTCGATCTCGATCAGATCGCCCTCCTCAATCAGACCGATCGCCCCGCCTTCAGCGGCTTCCGGTGAAACATGCCCGATCGACAGTCCCGAGGTCCCTCCTGAAAAGCGGCCGTCAGTAAGCAACGCGCAGACCTTGCCCAAGCCTTTGGACTTCAGGTAGGACGTGGGGTAGAGCATTTCCTGCATTCCCGGTCCCCCTTTCGGTCCTTCGTAGCGAATCACCACCACTTCGCCGGCCTTGATCTGGTCGCCAAGAATCGCCTGCACGGCATCGTCCTGGCTTTCGAAAACCCGCGCCTTGCCGGTAAACACCCAGATGCTCTCATCCACACCGGCGGTTTTGACGATGCAGCCGTCACTCGCGATATTGCCGTAGAGCACGGCCAGGCCGCCGTCTCGCGTATAGGCGTTGGCCTGGTTGCGAATGCAGCCGCGCGCGCGATCGAGATCCAGATCCGGATACCTCCGGTTCTGCGAGAAAGCCTTCTGTGTCGGAATGCCGCCGGGTGCGGCCTGGAAAAACTCGAACACCTGCGGGTCTTCTGTACGGATCACATCCCAGCGGTCGATCGCTTCGCCGAGCGTTCTTGCATGCACGGTCGGCACGCTGCGATGCACCAGGCCGGCACGATCGAGTTCTCCGAGAATCGCGAAAATGCCGCCGGCCCGATGCACATCCTCCATGTGATAATCGGGTGTCGCCGGAGCGACTTTGGCCAGACAGGGAACCCTGCGCGAAATGCGGTCGATGTCGTCCATCGTGAAGTTCACTCCCCCCTCCTGCGCAGCCGCCAGAATGTGCAGCACGGTATTCGTTGAACCGCCCATCGCCACGTCCAGCGTCATCGCGTTCTCGAAGGCTGCGAAACTGCCGATGGCACGCGGCAATACCGAGGCGTCGTCCTGCTCGTAATACCGGCGGCAAAGGTCGACAATCTGGCGCCCCGCCTGCAGAAACAGCCCTCGGCGGTCAGCATGAGTGGCCAGCAGACTACCGTTGCCGGGCAGGGAAAAGCCAAGCGCCTCGGTCAGACAGTTCATCGAATTGGCGGTAAACATCCCCGAGCACGAACCACAGGTCGGGCACGCAGAGCGTTCGAAAGTGTCGACTTCCTCGTCCGAACAATTGCTGTCGCCGCCCTTGACCATCGCATCGACGAGGTCGACCGCAATCACCTTGCCACCCCATTTCACCTTGCCGGCTTCCATCGGACCACCGGAAACGAAGATCGTCGGGATGTTCACCCGCATCGCTGCCATCAGCATGCCAGGTGTGATCTTGTCGCAATTTGAAATGCACACCATCGCATCGGCGCAGTGCGCATTGACCATGTATTCGACGGAGTCGGCGATCAGATCACGTGAAGGTAACGAATACAGCATGCCATCGTGCCCCATGGCAATCCCGTCGTCGATGGCAATGGTATTGAACTCCTTGGCCACGCCACCCGCAACCTCGATCTCGCGCGCGACCAACTGGCCGAGATCCTTGAGGTGCACGTGTCCGGGAACGAACTGCGTGAAGGAATTGACGACGGCAATGATGGGCTTGCCGAAATCACCGTCCTGCATGCCGGTGGCACGCCAAAGGGCGCGCGCGCCAGCCATGTTGCGACCGTGTGTCGAGGTGCGGGAACGATAGTGTGGCATTGCCGATCTCCAATCTGGAACACGCCCAAGGGTGGCGCGATATAATGCCAATTCTATCCGAAAGCCCCCAGGATGTTCGTTCCGTGTTAATTCATCCGCAGTTCAATCCTGTTGCGCTTTCACTCGGCCCGCTGAGCGTGCACTGGTACGGACTGATGTACCTCCTGGCCTTTCTCCAGTTCTGGTGGCTTGGCCGGCGGCGAATTCTCACTCATCCGCAACTTTC
Organism: Candidatus Accumulibacter cognatus; assembly: GCF_000584975.1. Classification (NCBI taxonomy): domain Bacteria; kingdom Pseudomonadati; phylum Pseudomonadota; class Betaproteobacteria; genus Candidatus Accumulibacter; species Candidatus Accumulibacter cognatus. Next base: position 27,758 of record NZ_JDST02000059.1, read on the forward strand.
GCAAGCCGGCTGGACGGTGCAACAGCTCGATGACCTGTTGTTCTACGGTGTCCTGGGCGTGATCGCCGGAGGCCGTCTCGGTCAGGTTCTGTTCTATGAGCCGGGTTACTATCTCTCGCAGCCGCTGCAGATCTTCGCTGTCTGGCGGGGAGGCATGTCGTTTCACGGGGGGTTTCTCGGTGTGCTGCTCGCAATGTGGTTGTACGCGCGCAAAACGGGCAGGACCTGGCTCGAAATCACCGACTTCATCGCTCCGCTGGTGCCGCTCGGCCTGGCCGCCGGGCGCATCGGCAACTTTATCAATGGCGAGCTGTGGGGACGTGTGGCTGATCCTTCCTTGCCATGGGCGATGGTATTTCCCTGGGTGGACGATTTGCCGCGCCATCCGTCTCAGATCTACCAGGCCGGACTCGAGGGGCTCGCCCTGTTTGTTATCCTGTGGATCTACTCAGGCCAGACGCGGGCACGCGGCGCTGTATCCGGGGTTTTTCTCATCGGCTACGGGGTCCTGCGTTGGATCGCCGAATATTTTCGATCACCGGATGAGGGAATCTTCGGGTTTTCTTACACCGTCAGCATGGGGCAGTGGTTGTCACTGCCGATGATTGTTGCCGGGATCATTTTTGTCGTCTTTGCGAACCACCAGCGCAGCTGAGTCAGCGCGTCGAGGGCCGCGAGAGTGAGGAGAAAGCAATGGCAGAAGGGATGGTAGTGCGGGGGCTGCGCCGCGTGCGCACACTGCTCGCTGATGGCGGTGCAACGCGCAGTCTGGAGGGCAAACAACTGGTACGCATTCGTGATCTGCTTCATGAATGCGCCAGCGGCATCGGCGGAGAAGTTTCGGCCAGGCAGCGTGCCGGCCGTCTTGCGGAAACCTATTTACGTCTCAACGACGAGGGGCGTGCCAGCTTTCTGCGAATTGTTGCGACCGAATTCGGTCCCGACCCGGAGTTGGTCGCCAAGGCGCACGCCGACTATCAGGAGGCAATTGGCAGCGACGCGCAGTGGACTGCCGAGTCTGCCCTGCGCAACGCCATGCGATCCGCTCGCCTGCGCATCCTGACGCAATTCAACGCACTCTCACACGGCGTCAAGTTCCTGGTCGACCTGCGTGCCGATCTGCTGCGCTTTGTCGAAAAGGATGCCGCTCTGCGTTCGCTTGATCGCGAACTAGAATCCCGACTGGGTGCCTGGTTTGACGTCGGCTTCCTGGAACTGCAGCGCATCACCTGGAGTTCACCGGCAGCGCTACTCGAAAAACTCATCGAGTATGAAGCGGTACATCAGATCCGTTCTTGGAGTGATCTCAAGAACCGCCTCGATTCCGACCGTCGCTGCTACGCCTTCTTTCATCCACGCATGCCCATGGAGCCGTTGATCTTCGTTGAGGTGGCGTTGACCGAACATCTCGCTGACAATGTGCAAACACTGCTCGACGAGCATGCACCGGTATTTGATGCGCACAGGGCAAATACAGCGATCTTCTATTCGATTTCAAACACTCAGGTCGGCCTGCGTGGTGTTTCATTCGGTAATTTCCTGCTCAAGCGGGTTGTAGACGACCTGAAACGCGATTACCCACGTCTGGTCAACTTTGCCACCCTCTCTCCCCTGCCCTCGTTCAGGCACTGGGCTGAAAAGAACCCGGAGTCCTGGCCTCATGCTTTCAGCGCCGCCGACCTTGAACGGATCAAACGCCATTTGACACCGGAAATGCCGCAACTGGCCGACGCAAGCGACCTTTCGAAGCTGCTTGCCGACGCACGCTGGATGACTGACGCGCGCCTGGCACGCGCCCTGCAACATGGCCTGCTGCGCCTGGCTGCACGCTACCTGCTGACCACCAGCAAAGGCGGACGGCCTTACGACCCGGTCGCCCGCTTTCACCTGGGCAATGGCGCTCGCATCGAACGTCTCAATTATCTGGCCGACACCTCGGCACGCGGTCAGCAGCAATCCTACGGACTGATGGTGAATTATCTTTACGACCCTGATACTATCGAAGCGAACGTCGAGGCTTTTTCGCGCAGCGGCGAGATCGCTGCCGCTGCCGCCATACGTCGTTCAGCCCGCGATTGAGATTGCACAACACCACACACCAATTCCCCCTTTAATCCTGCCAAGAGAAAGAACAAACATGAATCCACGCCCGTTCAAAGTCCTCGGTATCCAGCAAATCGCCATCGGCGGCCCCGATAAGTTTAAGCTTCGTCAACTCTGGGTTGACATGCTTGGCCTCGAAATCACCGGCAACTTTGTCAGCGAACGCGAAAACGTTGATGAAGACATTGTCGCCATGGGCAAGGGACCGTTCAAGGTCGAAGTCGATCTGATGCAGCCGGTCGACCCCGACAAGAAACCTGCCGTGCATGCGACGCCGCTGAATCACGTTGGTCTATGGATCGACGACCTGCCGAAGGCAGTCGAATGGCTTACGGCCAACGGCGTTCGCTTCGCGCCGGGCGGAATCCGCAAGGGTGCCGCTGGTTTCGACATCACCTTTCTGCATCCAAAGGCGAGTGCAGAGTTCCCGATCGCCGGTGAAGGCGTACTGATCGAGATGGTACAAGCGCCACCGGAAGTCATCGAAGCCTTCGCCAAACTCGCCTGAAAATACCCGCGTATGCCGGCGCAGACTGTTCTCGACAACGGGTCTGACTGACCGGTCGATCACGCCGAGTCTTCAATGGACGGGCAGATGCACTGCCCGTCCGCCGCTCTGCTCGGGCAGCTCGAACGGCCCCTGCATCGTTCGCTGCACGCCAACTCCTGGTCAATACCGTGACGCCACCGGCTGGCTTCTGAATGACGCGCGGCCTGCATGACAAACGCATTCCCGTAAGTTGTGCACGCACAATTCCGCTACCAGACTGCCTGTTACTCAATTGATTGCACGTTTTGTGCACTGGATGGTTCATTTTTGCGGAGAAAAGAACGATAATTCCCGGCCCGGAAAACTCCCGTGCAACAAGGGGTAGAACTATGCCAGGAATTCATGGCCAAAGTGAAACTCGTCTCATTTGTTTACAAGCCCTATCGGATCGTGCATACCGTAGGCAGCCGGCGTCGTGGGACATCGTCCGGGTCAGGTCAGCATTCCTGAACCCGAGACGGTTCACCACTCACCAGTTATTCGCCACACCAAGGAGGTACCAATGAGTGAAGTCAAAGCCGTGCAAGAAGAAGTAGAAGTCGTATCGGAAAGCACCCAAACCGAACAGCTGACTGCGGTGCAGGCAGCCCCGCCACCAGCTGCTGCAGCAAAAATTGCGGCGCAGAAGAAACCTGCCAAAGCAGAAGCAAAAATTGCTTCGCAGAAGACGGAACCAAAACCCGTGCAGGGCAAGGTTCAAAAAGCACCAAGAGGGAAAGCTGTTGAACCAAAAGTAGCCACCCCCACCACCGCGCCAAGCAAAGTCAATCTGAACGAAAACGTACGCAGCACTCGCAAACCGACAATCAAGACCAAGGATTACGAAGAAACACTGTCGAAGCTGCAGATCGAACTCGTCAAACTCCAGGAGTGGATCAAATTCAAGAAGCTGAAAGTCGTAGTCCTGTTTGAGGGGCGTGATGCAGCCGGCAAGGGTGGCACCATCAAGCGCATCACTGAAAGCCTGAGTCCGCGCGTCACCCGGGTAGCCGCGTTGCCTGCACCAACTGACCGTGAGCAGACGCAGTGGTATTTCCAGCGCTACGTCCAGCACCTTCCTGCCGGCGGCGAAATGGTCCTCTTTGATCGCAGCTGGTACAACCGTGCCGGTGTCGAGCGGGTCATGGGCTTTTGTACTGAAGAGGAATACCGGGAGTTTCTGCGTACCTGCCCGGAATTCGAGCGTATGCTCGTTCGTAGCGGCATCATCCTGATCAAGTACTGGTTCTCGGTCAGCAACGAAGAGCAGGAACGCCGTTTCCAGAAGCGCATCTTTCATCCAGAAAAACACTGGAAGCTCAGTCCGATGGATCTCGAGTCGCGTGCGCGCTGGGTCGAATACTCCAAAGCCAAGGACGCCATGTTCGCGCACACCGACATCAAACAGGCACCCTGGTATGTCGTCGACGGCGACGACAAGAAGCGTGCCCGCCTTAACGTCATCACGCACCTGTTGAACATGATCGACTACGAGGACCTGACACCAGAGCCGATCGTCCTGCCGCCCCGTCAGGAGGAGGGGGGTTATGTTCGCCCGCCGCTTTCCGACCAGACCTTCATCCCAGAAGTGTACTGAGGCACTGAGACAAGAAAAACCCCGCTGTCGCGGGGTCTTGTCACTCTACAGGATATAGGAGCGCTGCGCTGTCGCAAGAGCACAGGCCTTCAGAGAAATCTTTACTTGTAGTAGCCGACCGCACACACCTGGTCGTCGACCCTGGTCACGAAGGCCACCTTCGCCACCGGATCGGTCTGACCAGGGCGCGGCCACATGTATGACACCTCGGCAATCGACCCATCCCTGGCCGCAGCGTAGACCTCCTCTCCCAAAGGTCTTCCGTACTTGTCCCTGAGCTCCTTGAGGCTCTTCCCGAGGAGCGTCGGATGCGCGGTGAAGTACCCATCCGGACCACCGCAATAGGGATACAGGTCACGATCCTTGAATCCCCCTTCACCCTTGGTGAACATCACAAGCGCTTTGGTCTTGTCAGCCTTCACAGCCATAACAGCCTTTTCGAGCAGGGCTTTGGCTTCGGCTGGAGTCCCATATTCCGCTGCCACGGCGCTACCGATAGACCCGAAGAAAGCCAGTGCAGAAACTGCAAACAATTGCTGTAGCATCCAAAATCTCCTTGTCAATCCTCAATCCATTTGCCAGCAAGAAAGAATTGCTGACCTGTCACAAGCGAGGAAGCCCCTCAGCAAGGATGGTAGCTCAAAATCGCTTCAGGATGCTTGACTTCATCAGCTTGTCGAAGGACACGGCCGCGCGCAGATCAGCCCCCCCATTCTCGGCGACCAAATCGATGAACTTGGCTGTTTTCTGTCCCCATACTGGCCTTTTTCCCGTAGTCAGGGCAGAGCCCCGGTAGACTGGTGAACCGGTAAACCGGCATCCAGCCATCGGTACTCTCCCGTGGTATGATTAAGCGCAGTCGACGACCCGATATCAATTGGACAACAGGCAATGAGCATCGGCAATGCAGAAGAACCCGTAAAAAGACGCCCAGTCTCAAAGAAGCCGCTTGCAGCAGCGAAACCGCCTGGCGACGCAGTGCTCCCGGTCCGCTCGGACGAGAGACCCTTCATCATCGGGATCGGCGCCTCTGCCGGTGGCCTGGAAGCGCTCCGTCTGCTCTTGCCGAGCCTGCCAAAGAATCTTGGGCTGACATACGTCGTCGTACAACACCTGTCGCCGACCTACCGCAGCATGATGGCACAGTTGCTCGGTCGTGAGACGACGATGCTGGTTCGGGACATTGAGGACGGAATGTTGCCCGAAGCAAATACGGTCTATATCACTCCACCGAATCGCAATCTGACGCTGCAGGCGGGCCACTTCCGGCTCGTCGAACCCACCAAGGAATCGATGCCCAAACCATCGGTCAACCGTTTCTTCGCCTCGCTGGCCGAGGAGATTGGCGAGTCGACGATCGGCATCATCCTGTCCGGCACGGGCTCTGACGGTGCTGCGGGAATTCACGCGATCAAGGCGGCTGGTGGTTTCACCTTTTCCCAGGATCCCGAAACAGCCAAGTATAGCGGCATGCCACAGTCGGCGATCGATACCGGTAGTGTCGACTGGATTCTCCCCCCCGAGACGATGGGTGCCGAGATCAGTCTGATCGTCCTCAACCGTGGCCTGATTCCGGTGGCCACCCAGGCAGCAAGCGCACCGGCAACGCTCAAGACGCTCCTTGGCAAGGTACGAAGCCGCACCAAGGTCGACTTTTCGCAATATAAGGAGCCGACACTGTGGCGACGGATCGAGCGGCGAATGGCGGCAAACCACGTCAGTACACTGCAAGATTACCTTAAGGTGGTCGATGACACGCCGGTCGAACTCGACCGGCTATGCAAGGACATCCTGATCTCGGTCACGGCTTTCTTTCGCGACAGCGACGCCTTTGCTCGTCTGGAAAAGGTGATTGGCGACATTCTCGCCAACAAGCAACCCGGCGACGATATCCGCATCTGGACTGCCGGTTGTGCGACCGGCGAGGAGGCTTATTCCCTGGCCATTCTGTTTTCTGAACGTCTGGGAGCTTCCTTCGATCAGTACCGTCTGCAGATCTTCGCCACCGATATCGATCTCGACGCGATGGCACTGGCGCGGCGTGGCGTGTTTGCTGCCTCCAGCCTGGCGCACATGGATCGCAATCGCATCCGCACCCATTTCACGCCCCACGGTGACCGTTACGAAATCAACAAGAACCTGCGCGACGTGGTCATCTTTGCTCGCCAGGATCTGGTACAGGATCCGCCGTTTCTCCGACTCGACCTGATCAGTTGCCGTAATGTACTAATTTATTTCCAGAGCGAGTTGCAGGCCCGCCTGCTGTCGGTATTCCATTACGCGCTCAATCCGGGTGCCTACCTGTTCCTTGGAAAATCGGAGGGAATCTTCCAGCAGGAGGCGCTGTTCGGCGTGGTCGACAAGGAAGGGCGACTTTACCGCCGACACGGGATCGCTGCCCGACTGCCGCTGCCACGTACCGAAATGCCCCTTGCCGCAGCCGGTCTGAACCAGCATCAGAGGCCGGCCAAACCGACCACCCCACTGGGTTTCGAGAACATCCTGCTAGAAGCGGCAGGACGATATTTCATTCCCACCAGCATCCTAGTCAACAGCAAGTTCGAAGTCCGCCACATCCATGGCGACGCCAGCCGACTGCTTAACGTTTCACCCGGCAAACCAGCTTTTGACCTGATCTCGTTGATCCGTCGCGAGCTGCGCACCGAGGTCCAGGTGCTGATGCGGCAGGTCCAGGTCAAGCAAACTGTGGCTCACGGACGGCCACGCCACATCAAGGCGCTCGACCCGAATCGCGGCATCCGCCTTTCAGTCCATCCGGTCCTGGCTCCCGGCAATGAAGCGCTGTTCATGGTCTGTATCGAGTGGATTGCGGCATCTGCCGGCAAGAATTCCACCGATGACAGTAACAATGTCACCGACAAGGAGCTCGAGGACGAACTGGCCGCAACGCGCGAACATCTGCAGACGCTGGTCGAGGAACTCGAGACCTCGAATGAGGAAATGCAGGCACTGAATGAGGAGATACAGGCCTCGAACGAGGAAATGCAGGCCTCCAACGAGGAACTTGAAGCTTCGAACGAGGAACTGCAATCGACCAACGAAGAGCTGGCAACGGTCAACGAGGAATTGCAGATCAAGACCGCCGAGACTCAAGAACTCAACATCGAACTGGAATGTATCCAGAACAGTGTCGACTATCCCTTGATGGTCCTCGACCAGAACTCTGCCCTGCAGCGCTTCAACAGCGCCGCTGCGCGGCTGTTCAGGCTCGGCGAGCCACAAATCGGCCGGCATCTGCGCGATCTGGCACTGCCAGACATGCCCGATCTGGTCACCGACAGCCAGAAGGTGATCGACACCCAAAACGCCCTCGACCGCCAGATCGTGAACGCCAACCGTCGCCACTACGCGCTGCACATCGCACCGTTATTGCGCACTTCGCAGCGCAGTGCCGGCGCGATCCTGCTGTTCGCCGACAACACCAATTTGTACGAAATCGAGCGTTCGGCGCGCGAAACTCAGGTCAGGTTGCTGGCAGTGATGAACAACTCGGTCTCGTTGATGGCCGTCAAGGACGCCAGCGGTCGCTACCAGTTTGTCAACCCGAAGTTTGAACAGACTTTTGGCTTCGCCGCCGGGTGGGTCATCGGAAAAACCGACCTGCAGCTCTTTCCCGACGCCGTATCGAAAATCTTCCGTGAGAGCGAACTTGAAGCGATGCGTCTGCGCCAGGAGATCGAAGGTGAAGAAACCTTGCCTCTGACTAGCGGAAATCACCACTTTCTGGCAGTTCGTTTTCCGCTCTTCGACCACGACGGAGCAATCACCGGCCTCTGTTTCCAGGCCACCGACATCTCCGCCCGCAAGCGCGCTGAGGAAAGTTTGCGGCTAGCGGCGATGGTCTTCGATCGCGCTTCCGAAGGCGTCCTGGTAACCGATACCGAGCAACGCATCCTGACCGTCAATGACGCTTTCACGACCCTCACCGGGTTCACACGCCAGGAGGTCATCGGCAAGAAGCCCAGTCTTCTGCGATCCGAGAAGACCCCACCCGAGCTCTATGTCGAAATGTGGGATCGGGTCAATCGCCTGGGCGTCTGGCAGGGCGAGATCTGGAATCGACGGAAAAACGGCGAGACTTTCCTCGAATGGTTGTCGATCAATACCGTCAAGGACAAGAGTGGCAAGATAGTCAACTACGTCGGCATGTTCAGCGACATTACCAAGGTGCGCGAGTCGCAGCAGCGCGTCGAGTATCTGGCAACCCACGATGAACTGACCGGACTGCCCAACCGGGCATTGTTCAATGACCGTCTGCATCTCGCTCTGGCACGAGCCGAGCGATCACGCGAGAGTATCGGAGTGGTGTTCATCGATCTCGACAATTTCAAGGTGGTCAATGACACCCTCGGTCATGCCACCGGCGACAAGTTGCTCAAGCAGGCCGCCATGCGTCTGCTCGACTGCGTGCGTGCCGAAGACACGGTGGCACGACTGGGCGGTGACGAGTTCGTGGTCCTGCTCGGAACCGCCGATCGTCACAAGGCAACACTGACCGCCGAGCGTTTGCTGAGCGCCTTGAGTACCAGTTATCAGTTCGACGAGCACGAATGCTTCATCAGTGCCAGCATCGGGCTGAGCATGTTTCCGGAGGATGCCGCCGACGCCAGCGCCTTGATGCGCAATGCCGACTCTGCGATGTACCGCGCCAAGGATCATGGCAAGAACGCTTTTCGCTTCTTCACCGCCGACCTGGCTCACCAGGCGACGCGTCGACTGGCGCTGGAAACGGGTTTGCGACGTGCGATCGAAAACGGCGAGCTGTTCATTCATTACCAACCGCAGGTCAACCTCGAAAACCAACGTGTCGTCGGAGCCGAGGCGCTGTTGCGCTGGCAATACAACGGCGAAGTCGTGGATCCGGTGGTGTTCATTCCGGTCGCCGAGCAAAGCAGCCTGATCGTGTCGATCGACGAATGGGTACTTGGAGAGGTTTGCCGACAGATCGACCAGTGGAACAAGGCCGGATTGCCAGCGGTACGCATCAGTGTCAACATCTCTGCTCGGCATTTCCGCAAGGAAGGCATGGCAGCCGATCTGATGCAGATCGTCAATGCGCATCGCGTCTCCCCGCAGCAGCTGTGCATCGAAATCACCGAAGGGGTGCTGATGGACTTCGAGCGAGCTCAGCGCATGCTGGCTGAACTGGTGGCTTTCGGTCTGGTGATCAGCATCGATGACTTTGGTACCGGCTTTTCTTCCTTGTCGTACCTCAAGCGTTTCCCGATCCACGAACTCAAAATTGCCCGCAGCTTCGTTGACGGCATATCGAGCAACGCCGATGACCGTGCAATTGGTTCGGCGATCATTGCACTGGCGCGCCACCTCGGGATGAGCGTCGTCGCCGAGGGCGTCGAACTCACCGATCAGCACGTCGAACTCGACGCCTCCGGATGCCACAATGGCCAGGGTTACCTCTATTCCCGACCACTGCCGCCAGACGATTTCGCGCAGTGGCTGCGCGAGCGCAACCTGCCCTGATACGATCAGTCCGTGCCGTTGCCTGCAGACGAACCTTCCTCGACGCCTGGATTCTCCTCCTCTATGAGGCGCTGCTCGAGACTCTCGAGCAGCCCACTGGCGGCATCCTCGATCATGTCGAGCACCAGGTCGAAGCCATGCCCAAGACCATAGTAGGGATCAGGAACTTCATCGTCGTCGAAGTTCTTTGAATAGCTCATCAGCAATCCCAAACGGTCATGTTTGTCCGGGGGACAGATGCGTTTCAGAACTGTAAGGTTGTTGTGATCCATCGCGAGAATGAGGTCAAAGTACTCGAGATCCTGCGATGCTACCTTGCGTGCCCGCATGTCGGACAGCTTGTACTGACGAACCGCTGCGGCACGCTGCGTCCGTTGATCCGGTGCCTCACCCGCGTGATAGCCATGCGTCCCTGCCGAATCGACCTCGATCCTGTCTTCGAGGTTCCTCTGACGCAGAAGGTGGCGGAAAACGCCCTCGGCCGTCGGCGAGCGGCAAATGTTCCCCATGCAAACGAATAGAACCTTGATCACCGTCCATTTTTCCAGATACGTTTGTTCCCCTGCCTCCGTTCGACTGATCCTGCACCGTCAGCCACAGGCCTGTCGTGCCGATCACCGCTCCTTGCGTCAAACGACGGTCGCCCGCTTACCTGACCCATCCCTTGGCAACGGCAACATGCTACCGAGGCCTTCATCATCCGTCGAAAAGGCCACCATTGCAACCTTGCGCGAGCATTTGGGGGGATTATGTACATGCCTTCGTTACGGTTTCCGGCACTCGCGACCTTCTCGCAGCGGCCAATCAACGAGACCTGGATAGCGGCCTGGATCTGGTTTTCCCGCCGGATACTGGCTGGGCTTCGCTTCTGGAAGCAAGCTTTCCGGGCTTAAGCTTGCGCCGGTTCTGCTCGGGGGCCGGTTTGTCGGCGAAGGGGTTGATCGAGACCTTGAACTGGATTTGCAACGGCGTTCCCTGCAACTTGAACACCTCACGGAAGGTATGTTCAAGATAACGACGATAGGATTCCGGGATTTTGTCGAGGGCATTGCCATGAACCACGATCAGCGGCGGATTCCTGCCACCCTGATGCGCGTAGCGCAGCTTAGGCCGGATCAGACCACTGCGTGGCGGCGCCTGGCGAGCCACTGCGTCAATCAGCGCACGCGTCAGCTTGGGTGTCGGCAGATCGGCAGTGGCGGCCCGGTAAGCGGCATCCACCGAGCGGAAAAGCGTTTCGAGACCCTGCGCCCTGAGCGCCGACACGTAGTGAAAACGGGCAAAATCAATGAACGACAAGCGGCTTTCAAGGGCGCCCTTGACCTGCTCGCGAACGTAGGCATCCAGTCCATCCCATTTGTTCACGGCAACCACCAGCGCGCGCCCGGATTCGCGGATAAAGCTGCCGATGTGCGCATCCTGGTCGGAGATATCCTGACGTGCGTCGACCACCAGAATCACCACCTGCGCGTCTTCGATCGCCTGTAGTGTCTTGATCACCGAAAACTTCTCGATGGCCTCGAAAATCTTGCCGCGACGGCGCAGGCCAGCGGTGTCGATGAGGGTATACCGGCCACCGCCGCGCTCGAAATCGACTTCTATGGCATCGCGAGTCGTTCCCGGCTGATCAAAGGCGATGACCCGTTCTTCGCCGAGCAGCGCGTTGATCATTGTGCTCTTGCCGACATTCGGGCGGCCGACGATGGCGACTTTGATCACTCCACCGTCGAAGTGGTCCTCTGGCGGTTCCTCATACGGAGCGAGTGCCTCCTCGATCAGCGTCCTGACTCCCTCGCCGTGCGCCGCCGAGATCGCAAATGGTTCGCCGAGGCCGAGTTCGTGAAAATCAGCGACGACGAGTCCATGGCTCATCCCTTCAGTTTTGTTGACGGCAAGCAGTACCGAACGGTCGGACCTGCGCAGGCGGTTGGCAATTTCCTTATCAAGGGCAGTAATGCCACTGCGACCATCGACGACGAAAATCACGACGTCGGCCTCAAAGATCGCCTGCTCTGTCTGACGCGCCATCTGGTACATGATCCCCTCCCTGGCGAGAGGTTCGAAGCCACCGGTATCGATCACCAGATGAGGTTTGTTGCCGAGTCTTCCGTGGCCATAATGACGGTCGCGTGTCAGGCCGGGGAGATCGGCGACCAGGGCATCGCGGGTCCTGGTCAGTCGATTGAAGAGCGTTGATTTGCCGACATTGGGACGCCCGACGAGAACCACACTCGGCTTCATTGCGTTTCGATCACGAGCAGGCGCCCATTGGCGGTCTGCACGACCAGGTGGCTACCCAGTCGTTGCAGAGGCGCTCGCACCGCGCTGCCATCGGTCGTCTGACGCGCCGCAAACGAGCCATCGTCTCGACTCAGGTAATGGACGACGCCCTTGACATCCGCCACGGCGATCAGATGGCGCATCGGCAACGGCGCCGTAAGCCGTCGCAGGAAAAGCTTATCCTGCTTCCAGAGGCTGGCACCACTGGCCTTGTCGAGCGCATGCACAGCCCCCTTGTCGTCAGAAACATAAACGTAGCGGCTGTCGATCGCCACACCGGCAGCACTCGATATATCGCGCGACCAGATCAGGTTGCCGTTTCCCAGGTCGAAACAGGCCACTCGCCCCTGGAAAGCAACCGCGCAGATCATGCGTCCATCGATCACCGGCACGCTGGTGACATCGGCAATACGGTCGAGTTCAGTGGCGCCTTTAGGCAAAGCAACCGTTCCCTCCCACAACGGTGCGCCGTTTTCTGCGCTCACCGCAATCAGCTTGCCACCGGGAAAACCGGCAAAGACATATCTGTCAATCAGCACCGGGCCGGCCACCACTCGCAAAGATAGAGGTGTGCTGGGACGTTGATAGACCCATTTGCGCTTGCCGTCGAGCGGGTCATAGGCTGTCAGGCGATGATCGCCACTACGCACGATCACCAGACCAGAGCTGACCGTAGGCGGCGCAACGATCTCGCTACTGGCACGGGCTTTCCACAGCAGGCTGCCGTCCGCCGTAGCAAAAGCAAACAGCTCGCCCTTGGCGGTGCCGACCACGACCATTCGCTGATCCGCACCAACGCCTCCCGAGAGGGGCTTCCCGGCGTTGATTTTCCAGACCTGCTGGCCATCGTCAAGGCGAACGACCGTACCGTCCAGGGCCGCCGAGTAAACCGATGAACCCACCACCGCCGGAACGAAGGTATGGTCGCCGGCCTTACCAATGTCTGCTGACCACAGCACACGCACTGCATCCGTTGGCTGGATCGTCTGCAATTCAGCCATCTTCGGCCCGCTAGCGCCAGAAAACGGATTCAGGGCATCAAGCGTCGAACAGCCGACCAGAAGCAACAACAGCCCCGCCGCCGCGCGGAAGGAATACCCCATCAACTGGCCCCCCCAAGCGCATCCAGCTTCTGCTGCAGCGATTCACGATAAGCAGCATTGGCCTGCCGGTCCTGCAGGGTGTTCTTGCCACCCGGTTCGGCCTCATCCAGCCTGGCCAAAGCCGCCTGGTAGGCCGCACGCGCCTCGGCGGTTTTGCCCTGAGCGTCGAGGATGTCGCCGCGCGTGTCCTGGAAACGGACGACAAAGCCGGCACTCGACCCGCCATCGAGTTGCTTGAGCGCCTCATCATAGGCCTGGTCGTCGAGCAGGACGCTGGCCAGACGCAAACGCGCCAGATCCCGCAGTTCGTTCTTGCCATGTTCCACCACCCAGAGCAATTGGAGCCTGGCGGTTTTGACATCACCAGCGGCATACGTCACCTTGGCAGCGGTCAAGGCGGCCAAGGGTGCATACGCCGTTCCCGGGTATTTCTCGAGCAGTTCTCCACTCGCCGCCTTGATGCGCTGGGCATCGTTGTCGAGAACGGCTTTCTGCATGACGCTGTATACCTGAGAGGCCTGTGCAGCCTGACTGCGCTGATACCAGTTCCAGCCTTGCCAGCCAACAATGCCGATCGAGGCCGCGGTCACGAGGCCGGTCAGCAGAGTGCCGTACTGCTGCCACCACGCCTTCATTTGGGCGATTTGTTCCTGCTCTTCGAGGTCGTAAGTTGCCATTACGAGTCTTCCTGGTTCAAAATGGAGCTGATGATTGCGTCAGCGAGATCGTCGACACGTACCCGCGTCTGTTCGTTCGGCTGTTCGCCGAGCGGGTGCATCGGCTTGAGAGTCACCTCGCCAGCGTTGGCCTCGTCATCGCCGATGATCACGGCAAAAGCCGCGCCAGAGGCATCGGCTTTCTTCATCTGCGTTTTGAAGCTGCCACCGCCACAATGGAAAAGGACATCGATACCATGGTCGCGCAGGCCCTCGGCGACGCGCGCAGCCAAACGCGAAGCCGCACTGCCCTGATGCACCACATAGACGTCGATGGCTGCCGCCCTGGCCTCGCCGCCGGCCTCGCGAATCAGGGCCAGCAAACGCTCGACACCCATTGCAAAACCACAGGCGGGTGCCGGCTTGCCACCGAGTTGCTGTACCAGACCGTCGTAACGACCGCCGGCACAGACGGTTCCTTGCGCGCCGAGGCGATCAGTGAGCCACTCGTAAACCGTCAGGTTGTAATAGTCGAGGCCGCGCACCAAACGCGGATTGATCTGGAACGGCAAGCCAGCGTCACGCAGTACCTGCTGCACGCCCTCGAAATGAGCCAGCGATTCGACCCCCAGGTGATCAATCAGTCGTGGTGCTCCGACGATGATGTCGTGCAAAGCCGGGTTCTTGCTGTCGAGGATGCGTAGCGGATTGGTGTACAAGCGCCGTCTGCCATCATCGTCGAGAGCTTCCTTGTGCTCCTCAAAATAGCGGATCAACTCTGCACGATGGCAAGCACGTTCGGCAGGTTGGCCCAGGGTGTTGAGCTGCAGGGTGATGCCTTCAAGACCGAGGTCATCCCAGAGGCGAGCCCCCATCAGGATCTGTTCGGCATCGATGTCCGGTCCGGGAAATCCCAGCGCTTCGACGCCGACCTGGTGAAACTGGCGGTAGCGTCCTTTCTGTGGCCGTTCGTGCCGGAACATCTGGCCCAGGTAGTAAAGCCGCTGCGGCTGTTGCGCGATCAGGTTGTGCTGAATGACGGCACGAACGCAACCTGCGGTCCCTTCAGGACGCAGCGTCAGTGGCTCGCCATTGAGACTATCTACAAAGGAGTACATCTCCTTCTCGACGATGTCGGTCACTTCGCCGATGGCGCGCTTGAACAGCGGTGTCGGCTCGACGATCGGCAGGCGCAGCGGGCGGTAGCCGTAACTCTTGAGCCATGAGCGGATGGTTTCTTCGAACTGGTCCCAGAATTCGGCCTCGTCCGGCAGGATATCGTTCATCCCGCGTACCGACTGGATTTTTGCAATCATTACGAACCTGCGGACTTTCTCTGATAGCTGCGCGCCACATAAGCGTCGACGATGCGGGTGAATTCCTCGGCGATATGCTCACCACGCAGCGTGACGGTCTTGACACCATCCTCAAAAACCGGTGCTGCCGGAGCCTCGCCGGTACCTGGCAGGCTGATGCCGATGTTGGCATGCTTGCTCTCGCCCGGACCATTGACCACGCACCCCATGACCGCCAGGGTCATGTTCTCGACACCATCATAGTCGGCCCGCCACTGCGGCATCTGCCGGCGAACGTGCGCCTGTATCGACTGCGCGAGTTCCTGAAAGAAGGTACTGGTCGTCCGCCCGCAACCCGGACAGGCGACAACCATCGGTGTGAACGCCCGCAAACCCATGGTCTGCAGCAGTTCCTGCGCGACGATCACCTCCTGGGTACGCTTGCCGCCGGGTTCGGGGGTCAGAGAGACACGGATCGTGTCGCCGATGCCTTCCTGCAGCAGCACCGCCATCGCTGCTGTCGACGCGACGATGCCTTTGGAGCCCATGCCGGCTTCGGTCAGACCAAGATGCAGTGGATAGTCACAGCGGCGCGACAACTCCCGATAGATAGCGATCAAATCCTGCACGCCGGAAACCTTGCACGAAAGTATGATGCACTCTCCCGGCAGGCCAATGGCTTCGGCGCGAGCAGCCGATTCGAGCGCTGAGGCAACCATTGCTTCTCGCATCACTTCGACCGCATCGCAGGGATTGGGGCGAAGCGCATTCTCGTCCATGATGCGCGCCAGCAGATCCTGGTCGAGGCTTCCCCAGTTCACCCCGATGCGCACCGGTTTTTCGTACCGACAGGCAATCTCGATCATCTGCGCGAACTGTTCGTCGCGCTTGCGACCGTGCCCGACATTGCCTGGATTGATGCGATATTTTGCCAGCACCTCGGCGCAAGCGGGGTGATCGGCAAGCAGGCGATGACCGTTATAGTGAAAATCGCCGATCAACGGTACGTCGACACCCATGCGGTCGAGGTGGGCGCGGATTGCCGCCACAGATGCCGCCGCTTCGGACGTATTGACGGTGATACGTACCAGTTCCGACCCGGCACGCGCCAATTCGGCGCATTGAATCGCTGTCCTGACCACGTCTACAGTATCGGTATTGGTCATCGACTGGACGACCACCGGCGAATCACCACCCACCGTGACCTGGCCAACCCTGACTGGACGCGTACGCCGACGTCCCGCGCCGGGTAATGTCTGGCTCATGATGGGTGCCTCGGCCGACACCGGCTCATTCGATCGTCAGTCGGGCGACATCGCCCTTGATGCGCTGCGAAATGTCGATCATCCGACCCTGGTACTCGATCGTCACCTGTGTCGCATTGCCCACCACCAGAGAGAACGGCGGTTGCCCGGTCACTTCCCGCTGGCTACCGGCCGGGCTCAACTCGGCAAAAACTATCTGGCCACGACCGTCGCGGACCTCGACCCAGGCGGGTTGCATGAAACGCAGCCGCAGACCACGGCCATTGGTTGTCGTATCCGAAAGCACCGTTGCATTCGGCGTCGGTACGATCGTCACCGACTCGCCGGTCGCAGCTGGCGATGGCGCAACCGGTGGGGCAGCCGGCTGCTGGACAGGAACTGGGTTACGGGCGAGCAGCGCCGCCAGCTTTTCCTGCCAGAAATCCGCCGGAGCATAGAAATAGGCCAGCACGGCCAGTCCCAACAGCAACAGGCCCGCCAATACGGCAAGATAATCCCGGCGCTGTGGGCGCCGGTTGCTGGGATTCGGGAGGCTGGCAGTGGTTCCGGCCGACACCTCGAGCTGTGCTGTTTGCTGCAGTTGTGCGGCATCCAGCCCGTGCATCAGGGTATCGGCATCCACATTGAGCAGGCGCGCATAGTTGCGAACGAAGCCACGGATCATGGTATTACCAGGCAATGACGCCCAATCCTCGGCCTCTATCGCTGCTATCTGCCTGGGGCCCAGCTTGAGCGACTGTGCCACCTCGGCCAGACTCATGTTTCTGGCTTCCCGAGCGGTACGCAATTGTTGGCCGACGCTTCCGCTCACGGGTGCCAGCGTTTCACCACTCGTCAACTGCTCGCGGAACGGATCCGCCGCTGGCAGACCGGGCGCAGCCGGAGCTGAAAAACGGGATGATTCACTCATTCGAAGTTGCCTCTCAGCAATTGCTGCGCCTCGGGCGAGAGCGGGAATCTTCGCCGCAACTGACTGACGTATTTGGCCTCGGCAACACGCTCACCGAGTCGGCGTTCAATCCGTACCCCCAGCCACAGAGCCTCGGCGCTTGGCTCGGTCCTGCGCAATAGACTCGAGAGTTGTTGCTTGGCCAGTTCCAGATGACCGCGTTCATAATTGATGCTGGCCAGTTGCAGCAAGGCCTGGGGGTTATTCGGCGCGATCAGCAGGCTCTGCTGGACATAATTCTCGGCAGTGACCAGTTCGCCAAGCTTGGCGTAACAGGAGCCCGCGTTCAGATAGGCCTTTTCGGGAGTCTCATAGAGCGGGTTCTTGATCGCCTGCTGAAAGAACGTGATCGCCTCCTTCTCCCGCCCCACCTGGCAGAGGAACCAGCCGTAATTATTATTGATCTCGGGGTCGTTGGCGTCGAGACTCAAGGCTCGCCGAAAGTCCTGGTCGGCGGACTGCATCTCGCGCACCCGGAAGCCCGCCAGTCCCCGCGTCGCGTAGGCCTTGGCGTAGTCGGGGTCGATGTCGATGGCAATGGTCAGTTCTTCAAGAGCCACCGCCAGATTGCCATCCTGGAGATAGAGCGAACCCAGTTCGGTATGCAGTTTGGCGCGCGTGCGGGCGTCTCGAGGTTTGGTCGGGGTACGCGAATCTGCTGCCTCATCGACTTCCTTCTGCTTCGTCGTCTGCAATACGCCTGACGACGAGCAGGCCGCGATGCACAGACAGGCAAGGATCGCCCAGCACGCCTTCCTCCTCAAGTGCAGACCTCCTGACGATCAAGGTGGAGAACAAAGCTTCGCCGACCCGTCCGCTGCGTTCTGTCGAGAACCTGTCCGGCCAGTTGGCCACAGGCAGCAGCGATGTCCTCGCCACGTGTCTTGCGAGTGGTGGTCACCACTCCGGCATCGCTCAGAAGCTCGACGAAACGCCGGATGCGCGTCGCTGGCGAACGCCGATAGCGCGAGCCCGGAAAGGGATTGAAGGGGATCAGGTTGAATTTGCACGGCACGTCGCGCGTCAGGGCCAGCAATTCGCGCGCCAGCGCATCGGTGTCATTGACCCCGTCGAGCATCACATACTCGAAGGTCACGAAGTCACGTGGCGCTTTCTCGAGATAGCGCAGGCAGGCGGCCAGCAACTCACGCAGGGGGTATTTCCGGTTGATCGGCACCAGTTCATCACGCAAGCGGTCGTTTGGAGCGTGCAAAGAGACTGCCAGCGCCACCGCACATTCGTCGCGCAGACGATCCATCGCCGGCACCAGACCCGAGGTGGATACCGTGACCCGGCGGCGCGACAAGCCATAGGCATGGTCGTCAAGCATCAGGCGCAGTGCTGTCACCGTATTGTCGAGGTTGGCCAGCGGCTCGCCCATGCCCATCAGTACGACATTGCTGATCACCCGTTCGGACTGCCCCTTCTGCTCCTGGCAAGCACCCAGCGCCTGCCTGGCCTGCCATAACTGACCGACGATCTCGGCCACTGTCAGATTGCGGTTGAATCCCTGTTTTCCGGTCGAGCAGAACGAACAGTCGAGCGCGCAGCCGGCCTGCGTTGAAATGCACAGCGTTCCCCGATCAAGCTCGGGGATGAAGACCGATTCGATGACGTTACCGCCACCGACATCGAACAGGAACTTGCGCGTTCCGTCGTCCGAGACCCGATCGGCGAGGAGCCCTGGCGGCACCACCACCGCCAGGGCCTTGAGTTTCTCGCGCAGACTCTTGGCAATGTCGGTCATGGCATCGAAATCACGCTGCCCAAAACGATGCAGCCAGCGCAGCACCTGTCTGGCACGAAAAGGCTTTTCACCGTTATCGGCCAGAAAGGCCGTCAGTCTGGCGGCATCGAGGTCGAGCAGATTGACCGTCATCTGGGCGAATGGCTCTGACCTAGCGGCCGGAATAGACGTTCATCGCCGGGAAGAAGAAAGCGATTTCCACCTTCGCTGTTTCCTCTCCGTCGGAACCATGCACTGCGTTGGCGTCGATCGACTCGGCGAAATCAGCGCGAATCGTTCCCGGATCGGCCTTTTTCGGATCGGTTGCGCCCATCAGTTCGCGGTTCTTGGCGATAGCGTTCTCGCCCTCAAGAACCTGAATCATCACCGGGCCGGAAATCATGAAGGAAACCAGATCGTTGAAGAAGGGGCGCTCCTTATGAACGGCGTAAAAGGCGCCCGCTTCCTGCGGCGACAACCAAGCCAGTTTGGCGGCAATGACCTTCAGGCCATTCGTCTCAAAACGGGAGTAAATCTTGCCGATCACATTCTTGGCAACTGCGTCGGGTTTGATGATGGAAAGAGTACGTTCGATGGCCATGCGTCATTCTCCAAGGGCGGGTAAATCAACAAAAACAACGGCAAATCATGTTCCTAGACACATAACCTTAAATTATACCAAGAGTAGGACAGGAATGCCGCGCTCTGCGCAAAATGCGCCGAGAAATGATGCACAGGAGAAGAGTTGACAGCCCATGCAGGCACTATCTGCATAGACTGTCTACAGGCGTACAGTAGTCTGGCGGGATTGTGGAAAACCGGGAGGGGGTCTGTGGATTGCGTGTCGTTCATCAGTGGAGAATCAATTTTGATATTTCTTTCAGCAAGCCACTCCTGGCCCGCCATTTTTTGCTACTTTGTCGTGGCACGGCCCAATTCAACTCGACAACAAAGGAGAGAATCACGATGTTCAAGGGAATCCTGATCACCAGGGACAACGCCACTTACCAGGCCGAAGTCCAGCAGATCGACGATGCCGTATTGCCGTCAGGCGATGTCACCGTGCGTGTTGAGTGGAGTACGCTCAATTACAAGGATGCTCTGGCCATCACTGGCAAGGCGCCGGTCGTTCGCCGCTTCCCGATGGTTCCGGGAATCGACTTTGCCGGCACGGTTACGACAAGCAGCAACCTGGCCTGGCCGGTGGGCGAGCGTGTGCTCCTCAATGGCTGGGGAGTCGGCGAAACGCATTGTGGCGGACTGGCCGAGCTGGCACGCGTCCAGGGCGAATGGCTGGTGGCACTGCCGGGTAGTTTCACGGCACGCCAGGCAATGGCCATTGGCACCGCCGGTTACACGGCGATGCTCTGTGTGCTCGCGCTGGAAAAGCACGGCGTCCGGCCAGAAGACGGCGAAATTCTCGTCACAGGGGCCAACGGCGGCGTCGGTAGCGTGGCCATCGCCCTGCTCGCAAAGCTCGGCTACCAGGTGACGGCATCGACTGGCCGAAGCTCTGAAGCCGCGCATCTGAAAGGACTCGGTGCAGCAGCGGTCATCGATCGCCAGGAGCTGGCCACGCCGGGCAAACCGATCGGCAAGGAACACTGGGCTGGCGTCATCGACACGGTCGGCAGCCATACCCTTGTCAATGCCTGTGCGACCACCCGTTATCACGGCGCAGTGGCTGCCTGTGGGCTGGCCGGCGGCATGGACTTTCCGGCAACGGTGGCGCCTTTCATCCTGCGCGGCGTCACCCTCTACGGCATCGACAGCGTCATGGCGCCGCTAGCGGTGCGCAAGGAGGCCTGGGCGCGTCTTGGCAAGGATCTCGAAATCGCCCGGCTCGACGCGATCACGCGTGAGATAGGTCTTTCCGAAGCCATCGCCGTCGCTCGCGAGTTGCTCGACGGAAAGGTACGTGGGCGGGTTGTCGTTGATGTCAGCCGATAAGCCGCTTCAACCGGACACTGAAGGGTCTGGCTTCGTGCCGGACCTTCCGGGAATCCCCGAACGTTCCGTCACCGTCAGGCAACGCGAATCAGTGCATGCACCCCTGAAGCCTATCGTGCGGGAACCAACTGCCAGCCTTCGGGACAGTGGCGAACGTTCGGGTAATACTGCCCAAGTGATCCGCAGTAGTTCCAGAAAGCACTCGGCGGCTCGACATAGACCGGCTGTGCTGGGGTGACATAGACCGGCTCCGCTGGCGCCACATACGCCGAACGCGGTGCGTAATAGCTAGAGGCCGCAACCCCTGCGGCGATCCCGGCAATGGCCAGCACGGCAGCCGGCGCAACCCAGCCGTATCTACTCGAATGGCCACGATGATGATCATGCTGTGGCGGCGAATAGTGGCCGCGATAGTCACCGCGGTAATCGCCCCGATAGCCACCGCGGTAGTCGCCAGGGTCGGCCAGAGCAGGAGTTGAACAACCCAGCGCGAAGCTGAGTGCGATGCAGAGTGGGGTAATTGTCGTCTTCATGGGACGAATAACGCCCGGAAGCGCCAGGCGATGACGAGGCTCCGGGACGATTTGTAAGGAATTGTGACAAAGATCGATTCCGGGCACCGAGCAGAGTTCTTCCCGCTTTCCCCGATTTCCCCGCTTTCCCGATATCCTTGCTGCTTCCTCCTCCGCTATCGCAGTTCGGTGAAGCGCCCCTTGCTGCCTCAACGACAATCAGGCCGACTTCTCGTTCTCAAGCGCCTTGGCGGTGATCTCTTCGTACAGACTGGCCATTCTTGCCGCCAGATCCTGATATTCGGGGTGCCGATCGAGAAAAGGTTTCGCTTCTTCGGAATCTGCAAATACACGCTCCAGGAAAGCGATGTCCATGTCATCAAGGCGCTCACCCGCATCCACCTTGGCCTTCAGATCGAGTGCTCTGGGCAGACGCTCTTTTTCCAGGCGCTCCAGCACCACTGTCACCACACCGATGTCATCCTGTTCCTGAGTCATTGCCCGCTCCTTGTTGGTTTGTTTTTACCTCAACCGCCGTGCGACTCGCCGGCGACCACCCGCGCAGGCATCACGCCGCGACTTATGCTAGGATAATGCCAGTTTCAGTGGGGAAAAGGCAAGAGCAACGGGTAATAGCAGCACACGATGATCTTCCGCACTCGATCGAGAGACAGAGTCCTGAGTCAGCCACTGCAATCGCTGGCAGGCAGATCACATCCCGTTACACAACAGGGACAGAGGAACTACAGATTAGCGGGCTTGCATTCGCTATTCTTCGTTTCGTCGCTGTCATGCCTTCCCTCCCCCCCCCCGCGTGACAGTGATCGTTGTACCCGGCCCGCCCAGCCCTCCCTCTGAGCGGGCCGTTTTCGTTCTGGCCAGCCAAGCTATAATCGCTTCCCGCCAGGCCGCAGGCGGCAATCTGCGCATCTCTTGGAGTGACTGATGAATCAATGGATGAGAATTCTGGTATGCCTGCTGTCGCTGAGCATGCTGCCACCCACCGTTGATGCCAGGCAATCCGCCTCGATCCCTCTGCCGCCAGGCGTCGAGAAACTGACCACTGTCGAAGGTATCAGCGAGTACCGGCTGGTCAATGGCCTGCGCTGCATCCTCTTTCCAGATGCGACCAAACCCACGACCACCGTCAACGTGACCTATCTGGTCGGCTCGCACCAGGAGAACTATGGCGAGACCGGCATGGCGCATCTGCTCGAACATCTGATCTTCAAGGGATCGAAGAATTTCGTCGATCCGGCCCGGCAATTCAAGGCGCGTGGCTTCGAGATCAATGGCAGCACCTGGCTCGATCGGACGAATTACTATCTCACCTTTCCGGCTAGCGAAGATAACCTCAACTGGGCCCTCGCCTGGAGTGCCGATGCGATGGTCAACTCGTTCATCGCCCGGAAAGACCTCGACAGCGAAATGAGCGTCGTGCGCAATGAATTCGAGATGGGTGAAAACAATCCGTCCAGCGTGATGTTGAAGCGCATGCAGTCAATGCTCTTTGACTGGCACAATTACGGGAACAGCACGATCGGTGCGCGCAGTGACATCGAGAACGTCAAAATAGAAAACCTGCAGGCCTTCTACCGCAGATATTACCAGCCCGACAACGCCGTTCTGACGGTAGCCGGCAAGTTCGACGAGCGCCAGGCCCTCAGCATGATTGCCGCCAGCTTTGGCAAGCTACCGAGACCGACACGCGTACTGCCAAAACCATGGACAGTCGAACCGACGGCCGATGGCGAGCGTCAATTCACGATTCGCCGCAAGGGCGAGGTTCAGCTCGTGGCCCTCGCCTACCGCACGCCTTCCAGCCTGCATCCTGAATCCGAGGCCGTCAGCATGGCCACCGAAGTACTCGGTGATACCCCAAATGGTCGCCTGTACCGGGCTCTGGTGCCGACCGGACTGGCAACAGAGGTGTTTGCCTACGGCATCGATGCTCGCGAACCTGGCTTTGTAGTCTTCGGCGCACTGGTCAACAAGAGCGAAGCGATCGATCGTGTGCGCGACAAAATGATCGAGGTAATCGAGGGCGGCTTCGCCAAGGAAGCCGTGACCACTGCCGAACTCGGGCGCGCGGTCGAGCAGTCACGCACCGCCTACGAACGGGCGCTGGCCGATCCCGAAGCCTTCGCGGTGATGCTTTCCGAATACATTGCGCTCGGCGATTGGCGGCTTTTCTTTTACGGCCGCGATCAACTCGACCAGATCAGGACGACGCAGCTCGATGCGGCAGCCGCCAAGTATTTCGTTCGTGACAACCGCGTCCTTGGCACCTTCATCCCCGACGATTTGCCGCAGCGCGCCGTGGTTCCCCAGGCGCCGAGCGCCGCCATGCTGTTGGCCAATTTCAAACCGCAGAAAAACGGCGACGCCGGAGAAGCTTTCGATCCTTCATACGAGAACCTTGATCGACGCACCCGGCGTCAGACCTTCGGTGACCTGAAGCTTGCGCTGTTGCCAAAAAGGAACCGGGGACGGACCGTGAACGTGGCGATGAGTTTCCGATGGGGTGACGAAAACTCGCTGCAGGACCGCAACATCGCCGGCACGCTGGCAATTGCCATGCTCGCCCGCGGCACCAGCCGCCTGAACCGCCAGCAGATTGCCGACCAACTCACCCGTCTGAAAGTCCAGGGCCGCCTGACGCACTTTGAAACGACCCGCGACAAGCTGCCCGAAGCGCTGGAACTGGTCGCGCAACTACTCCAGGATCCCAGTTTCCCGCCAGACGAGTTCGAGGAACTCCGCCGGGAAACATTGACCACACTGCAATCCCAGCTCGACAACCCGGACACGCTATCGAGCGATGCCCTGAACGCGCATTTCAATACCTATCCGCCAGGTGATCCCCGTTACCATAGCCCACTGCAGGAACGAATCGAACAGTTGCGCCAGGTAACCCTGGATGATGTCATCCGCTATCAGCGCGATCTCATCGGGACCGCTCGCGGCGAAATCGCCATCGTTGGCGATTTCGATGAACAGGTGATCCATGACAAACTGCTGCAGCTGTTCCCAGGGCATATCTCAAGATCGCCTTATCAGCGCCTCGATCGGGAATACCGCCGTGTGCCACCGCAACGGATCGTGATCGATACGCCCGACAAGGAAAATGCCTTCCTGCGCGCACGCATCGACATTCCGCTGCGCGACGATGATCCCGACGCTGCAGCCCTTTATGTGGCGAATGATATCTTCGGTGGCCATTCCGGTCTGTCGAGCCGTCTGGCTGATCGCCTGCGCCAGAAGGAAGGCCTCAGCTACAGCGTCGGATCGAACCTGTCGATGGGCAGCCGCCAGCCACTGTCGATCTGGGCCGTTGCGGTGATGGTGGCTCCGCAGAACGCGGCCCGCGCCGAACAGGCCTTTCTCGAAGAACTACAGCGAGCACGCCGCGACGGTTTCAGCACGACAGAGGTTGCCGCGGCCAGAAAGGGCATCATCCAGGCGCGTGCCGTTGCCCGCTCGCAGGACAATGCAGTCGCTTCTCGCTGGCAGTCCTTTCTCGATCTCAACCGCAACTGGCAGTTCTCGAAAGACTTCGAGGCCAGGCTGATGGCCGTCACCCCGGCGGAAGTCAACGCCGCCTTCCGCAAATACATCGACCCCGAGCAACTGACGCTGGTCATCGCCGGCGATACCCGCAAAGGCCTTGCCAACTGAAGGAAGCGCCGCGGTGACGAGGTGAACAAGGAAGGGTGAGCGCACGACAGGCGACGTCATCCCTCCTGTCGACAGCCGCCTACTTCTTGAGGCTGTCGCGAATCTCGCGCAACAACAGCACTTCCTCGGCCGGCTCGGGCGGTGGCGCGACCGCAGCAGGCGGCTCGCTCCGCTTCAGGCGATTCATCTGCTTGATCATCACGAAGATGATGAAGGCCAAAATGATGAAATTCACCAGGATGGTGAGGAAGCTGCCGTAAGCGAACACCGGAACCTGCGCCTTCTTGAGTGCATCCAGGGTCCTCGCGGTCCCCTCCGGGATGGTGCCGAGCACCAGGAACATGCCCGAGAAGTCGAGCTTGCCCCCCATGATCCAGGCAACGAAAGGCATGATCAGATCAGCCACCACCGAATCGACAATCTTGCCAAAAGCCCCGCCAATGATCACGCCGACGGCGAGATCCATGACGTTGCCCTTCATGGCAAACTCTTTGAACTCCTGCACCATGCTCATGGCGTCTCCTTCAAGTTGGTTCTGGAGGGTTCTGGAAATTCCGAGCCCGCTACCCCGACTCGGCGGGCGATTATAGGGGGAATGGCCAGCGCCTGTGAACAGCCCTTACAGCGCGCGCAGCCTTTCTCCGGCGGCAGCCAGGGTGGCTTCCTGCTTGGCGAAGCAGAAACGCACGACGCGCTCGTCGCGACCGTCGTGATGAAAAGCCGATACCGGGATCGCAGCCACTCCCGCCTCGCAGGTCAGCCAGCGGGCAAACTCGCGGTCCGGCAGGTCGCTGATCGCGCCATAACGCGCCAGTTGAAAATAGCTGC
This sequence comes from Candidatus Accumulibacter cognatus, assembly GCF_000584975.1. NCBI lineage: Bacteria > Pseudomonadati > Pseudomonadota > Betaproteobacteria > Candidatus Accumulibacter > Candidatus Accumulibacter cognatus. The sequence goes on from NZ_JDST02000059.1 coordinate 53,731, forward strand.
CGCGGCAAGGCAGCAGTTCGAAGCGCGAGCCCTGCAACTGGCTGCGAAAGTACTCGCGTTTACCTGCGTAGAACGCCGCCAGACCGAGATGGCGCGAAGCATCGCACATGTATTCGGCGATTCCGAGCTGGCAGGGCGTATTCACCGTAAACACGTTGAACTGATGCACCTTTCGGAATTCGGCCATCAGCGCAGCAGCCCCAAGAACGTAACCGACCTTCCAGCCGGTGATGTGATAGGTCTTGCCGAACGACGAAACGACGATCCCTCGCGCCGCCAGTTCCGGATGCGCAGCAACGCTTTGATGCTGCACGCCATCGAAAACGATGTGTTCGTAGACCTCGTCGGAAAGCACCACGATGTCGGTATCGCGGGTCAGCGCCGCCAACTGATCGAGGTCATCGGCGGCCAGCAGGCTGCCAGTCGGATTGTGCGGCGAATTGATGAGGATCATGCGCGTCTGCGGACCGATCAGCGAACGCACCTGCTGCCAGTCCGGCCGGTAATCGGGGAAGCCGAGCGCAGCATACACCGCCTTGCCACCAACCGTTTCGATCGCCGGCACATAGCTGTCATAGACCGGCTCGAAGATGATGACCTCGTCACCCGCACGCACAAAGGCCGCGATCGCGGTGAAGATTGCCTGTGTCGCGCCGGCGGTGACGGTGATTTCGCTATCGGCATCGTAGCTCGCCCCATACAGCGCGGCCACCTTGTCGGCGATCGCCGAGCGCAACTCGGGAACCCCGGCCATCGGCGGATATTGATTGCGACCTTCGCGCATCGCGCGCGCGGTCGCGTCGAACAACGAGGAATCGGCCTGGAAATCGGGAAAGCCCTGCGAGAGATTGATCGCGCCGCAGTCGGCGGCGAGTTTCGACATGACGGTAAAGATGGTGGTCCCCACCTGGGGCAGCTTCGAGTCGATGACCACGGATGACTGGCGCATGGCGATCCGCGCCGGGCGCGGTGAAGAGTGAGGAAGCGGGTAGTTTAATTCAGTCAGATTTCAGGTGGAGCTGTATTCCTGTCGCACGCCGACACATTTCGGGCAAAGCGCGCTGATTTCCACCTCAGGACTTTCCAGGCGATGTCCGGTAGCGGCCAGACTGTTCGACAGGGCACTCATCACCGATTGCTCCTGCAATTCCGTAACTCCGCTGCATTTCGGACAGACCAGAAACAGACTGGGGGTTTGATGGGAAGCATGCCGGCAGGCAACGAAAAGATTCATGCGCCCGATTTTGTGTGCCAGGCCCTGCTCAATCAGAAAATCTAGCGCGCGATAGACCGTCGGCGGTGAAGCGCCGGGCCGGGCTTCCTTGATCTGGGCCAGAAGATCATAAGCCTTGACGCCGGTAGGGCTGCGGTAAAGCAGTGCCAGCACATCGCGACGGATCGCCGTCAGACTGGCGCCCCGCGCCCGGCAAGCGGCTTCGGCCCGATCGAGGGCGTCGGTATTATCGCCTTGAGGTGGCGGACATTGAACGTCGGAAATTGAGGTTTTCATTCGTTTGCTCTTGGTGGGACAAATGTAATGTTATAACATTGCATTTGTTGTATTCAAAAGACCCTATGTTAACCCGACTTGAAGACGCGCCCATCGGCGCAGGCTTGCCGCTTTCCGAAGTGCTGGCCGAATTGCCATTCGATCGGCAAGGTCTGATTGCCGCCGTTGCCCAGCAGTTCGATACACGGGAGTTGTTGATGCTGGCCTGGATGAATCGCACCGCCATCGATGAAACACTGGCTTCAGGTTTTGCCTGCTACTGGTCGCGTTCGCGCCAGACCTTGTGGCGCAAAGGCGAAACATCCGGTTGCCGGCAACGCGTGGTCGAAACACGCTTTGATTGTGATGGCGACGCCATCCTGCTGCTCGTCGACCAACTCGGCGGTGCCTGCCATACCGGGCGGAGCAGCTGCTTCTACAACGCGGTCAAGGGCGACCGCATCGAAGTCATCTGCGCCCCGATTCCACTGCCCATTCATCAGAACCAAACATGACCAACCAACCCAACAAGAACGATTCCCGTCTCCCTGTCACTGTCTTGTCAGGCTTTCTCGGTGCCGGCAAGACCACGCTGCTCAACCATGTCCTGAACAACCGGCAGGGCCTGCACGTTGCGGTCATCGTCAATGACATGTCCGAGGTCAACATCGACGCCCGCCTGGTCGCCGAAGGCGGCGCCGAGTTGTCGCGCGCCGAGGAGAAGATGGTCGAGATGAGCAACGGCTGCATCTGCTGCACGCTGCGTGAAGACCTCCTGGTCGAAATCGCCCGGCTGGCCAAGGAAAAGCGCTTCGATTACCTGCTCATCGAATCAACCGGCATCGCCGAGCCATTGCCGGTGGCCGAGACCTTTACCTTCCGTGACGAGGACGGCACCAGCCTGTCGGACGTCTCCCGGCTGGATACCATGGTCACGGTAGTGGACGGCTTCAACTTCCTGCGCGACTACAGTTCGCAGGACTACATCGCCGATCGCGGTGAAAGCCTGGGCGAGGACGACCAGCGCACGGTGGTCAATCTGCTGGTCGAACAGGTCGAGTTCTGCGACGTCATCGTCCTCAACAAGACCGACCTTCTACCGCAGGAGGACGTTGCCCGCCTCGAAGCGATCCTGCAAACGCTGAACCCCCGGGCCGACATCGTCCATGCCCGGTTCGGCCAGGTGCCGCTGGAACGTATCCTCAGTACGGGTCTCTTCGATTTCGAGCAGGCGGCAGAAGCGGCCGGCTGGTTACGTGAACTTCGTGGCGAACACATTCCGGAAACCGAGGAATACGGCATTTCGAGCTTCGTTTACCACGCTCGCCGGCCTTTTCATCCGGCGCGTTTCCATCATTTGATCAATCAGGAATGGCCTGGCGTCATCCGCTCGAAAGGTTATTTCTGGCTGGCTTCACGCCCCGGTCTGGTTGGTAGCTGGTCGCAGGCCGGCCCGGTAATCCGACACGAACTGGGCGGTTTGTGGTGGGTGGCCGTACCCGAAGCGCAATGGCCGCAGGACGAGGGAAACCGTCGGATCATCCTGAATCGCTGGGTGGAACCCTATGGCGATGCTCAGCAGGAACTGGTGATGATCGGCATCGAGATGGATGAAGCCGCTTTGCGCCAGGCCTTCGATGCCTGTCTGCTGAATGATGCCGAACTGGCGGCGGGGCCGGAAGCATGGGTGCGTTATGAAGATCCGTTCCCGCAGTGGTCAATCGAAGAAGGCGAGGAGGACTGAATCATGTTTTCCCAGGATACTGACCGACGCATCCCGGTCACTCTCCTCACCGGCTTTCTCGGCGCCGGCAAGACGACGCTGCTCAATCACCTGCTCAGCCAGCCCGAAATGGCCAATGCAGCCGTGTTGATCAATGAATTCGGCAGTGTTGCGGTCGACCACCATCTGGTGACCAAAATCGACGAAGACCTGATCATGCTCGACTCCGGTTGCATCTGCTGTACCGTGCGCGGCGATCTGACACGCAGCCTGACCGATCTGTTCATGCGCAGCCTGCAGCGGAAAATCGTTCCGATCAATCGTGTGGTGATCGAAACCACCGGGCTGGCCGATCCAGCACCAGTGATCTTCACGCTGATGGAAGATTTCTTCATTGCCGAGCGCTTTCGTATCGATGGCGTCGTTACCGTCGTCGATGCGACCCATGCGGCCGGACAACTGGCGCAGCACCCCGAGGCAGTCAAGCAGGTGGCGATGGCCGACCGTTTGCTGCTCAGCAAGTGCGATCTGGCGGAACGGTCAGAAATCGACCAGCTCAGCCAGACCTTGCGCCGCATCAATCCGGCGGCAGCGCAGATTTTCGTGCGTCGAGGTGAAGTCGCGCTGGCCTTGATTAGCGGCTGCGGTCTCTACGACCCCGGCAGCAAGACACCGGATGTCGCCGGCTGGCTGGCCGAGGAAAAAGTGCGCGAGGAACGACGCAAGGCGCATGGCCATCACCACCATCATCACGACGTAAACCGCCACGACGCCGAGGTTTACAGCTTCGCGCTGACCTTCGACCAACCCTTGCAATGGCTTTGCTTTGTCGAGGCCGTGAGCATGCTGCTGCAGGGCATGGGCGACCGCATCCTGCGCATCAAGGGCCTGCTCAATGTCATCGGCGACGACAAGCCGCGCGTCGTCCAGTGCGTCCAGCACACCAACTATCCCTATACCCGACTCGACGACTGGCCGGCCGAAGCGCCCTACAACGACAAGCACAGCCGCCTGGTCTTCATCGTGCGCGGCCTCGATCAACTCCTGATCGAGAAAGCCTTCGCCATGTTCTGCGGGGTGCTCGACGGCGAGCGCCGGGAAGCGCTGGTTGCCGAAGGCCGAATGAAATGAACATCCGCCTGCACAACACGCTGAGCCGGCAAAAGGAAGTCTTCGTGCCGGCCGATCCGCAGCGCGTCACCATGTACGTCTGCGGCCCCACTGTTTACAACTACGTGCATATCGGCAACGCCCGCCCGGTCGTTGTGTTCGATGTACTGTCCCGGCTGTTGTCGCGGCATTTCCCGCAGGTGGTCTACGCCCGCAACATCACCGACGTGGACGACAAGGTCAACGCCGCCGCTGCCGCCAACGGCGAGCCGATCCGGATGCTGACCGAGCGCTTTGCCGACGCCTCCCGCCAGGACATGGCGCGCTTGAATGCGTTGCCCCCAACCCTTGAACTCTGGGCGACCGAGCACGTTCCGCAGATGATTGCGTTGATCGAGCGTGGTCATGCTTATGTGCGTGACGGCGCCGATTTGCTCGGGCTGTTGCAACAGCCACCGGCCCGTTGGCGCCAACAAGGTGGAATGCCGGCGGACAAGCAAGCTGCTGGCCCAACGCCCGAAAGCATCGAGTCCATGATTGCCGCCCGCCAGGCTGCCCGCGCGGCGCGTGATTTTGCCCGCGCCGATGCTCTGCGTCAGACACTCGCTGCCCAGGGCATCGGCATCGAAGATAGTCCTACGGGCACTACCTGGCATCGCCTGCACACGGAGCACATGCCATGAAGCACCTGCTGACCCGTGCCATCCAGCTGATCATTCGCGGCTACCAGTTGGTTATCAGCCCCATGCTCGGTCCGCGCTGCCGCTTTTATCCGAGTTGTTCCCACTATGCCCAGGAGGCCTTGCAAATCCATGGCCTGCGTCGTGGTGGCTGGCTGGCCCTGCGCCGCATCGGCCGTTGCCACCCCTGGCATCCCGGCGAGGTCGATCCCGTTCCTCCCGCCTGTGCCGATCACACCCATTGCCCCTGACAACGCTACGAGAAGCTCAAACATGCCCATCATCACGCTGCCCGAAGGCAGCCAACGCACTTTCCCGCAACCGGTCAGCATCGCCGACCTGGCTGCCGACATCGGCCCCGGTCTGGCCAAGGCCACCCTGGCCGGCCGGATAGATGGCCAACTGGTCGATACTACGTTCATTCTGGAGCAAGATGCCAACGTCAGCCTGATCACTGTCTGCGACCCGGAAGGGCTGGAAATCCTGCGCCATTCCTGCGCCCACTTGCTGGCCATGGCCGTCAAGCAGCTCTATCCGGGCGCACAGGTCACCATTGGCCCGGTCATCGAGGATGGCTTCTTCTACGACTTCGCTTTCGAGCGCCCGTTCACGCCCGACGATCTGGCGCAGATCGAAGCCCGCATGCAGGAACTCGCCGCCGCCGACCTGCCGCTCAGCCGACGCGAGCTGCCGAGTGACGAGGCGGTCGCCTATTTCGATCAACTCGGCGAGTCCTACAAGGCCGAACTGATCCGCGCCATCCCGGCAGGTGAATCCTTGTCGCTTTACCGCCAGGGCGATTTCGAAGACCTCTGTCGCGGCCCGCACGTGCCGAGCACCGGCAAACTCCAGGCTTTCAAGCTGACCAAGGTGGCCGGCGCCTATTGGCGGGGTGATGCCAAGAACGCCATGCTGCAGCGCATCTACGGCACCTGCTGGCCGGATGCCAAGGCGCTCAAGGCCTACCTGACCCGCCTCGAAGAAGCCGGCAAGCGCGACCACCGCAAGCTCGGCGCCCAGCTCGACCTGTTCCATTTCGACGACTGCGCGCCCGGTTCGGTGTTCTGGCATCCGAAAGGCTGGATCTTGTTCCAGCAACTGATTGGCTACATGCGCACGCAGCAGGAGCGCGCCGATTATGTCGAGGTCAATACCCCGGACGTGATGGATCGTGGCCTGTGGGAAACCTCCGGCCACTGGTTCAACTACCGCGAGGCGATGTTCACGACGACCACCGAGGACGAGCGCGTCTTTGCCCTCAAGCCGATGAACTGCCCTGGCGCCGTCTCGCTGTTTGCCCAGGGATTGAAAAGCTACCGTGACCTGCCGCTGCGCATGGCCGAATTTGGCAAGGTGCACCGCGACGAGCCTTCCGGCGCATTGCACGGCCTGCTGCGCGTGCGCCATTTCACCCAGGACGACGCACACATCTTCTGTACGCCGACTCAGATGCAGGACGAATGCGCCGGCACCATCGGACTGGTCTTCGCCATCTACCGCGATTTCGGCTTCGACAATGTCGCCGTCAGGCTGTCGACGCGGCCGGCCAACCGCATCGGCAGCGACGAAACCTGGGATCAGCTCGAAGGCGCGCTGTCCGGCGCGCTCGACCGGATGAGCATCGATTACCGGATCAACCCCAGTGAAGGTGCCTTCTACGGCCCGAAGCTGGAATTCGTGCTGCGCGACGCCATCGGCCGCGACTGGCAATGCGGCACGCTGCAGGTCGACCTCAACCTGCCCGAGCGCTTCGACATCAGCTATATCAACGAACAGGGCGAATGCGAACGGCCGGTCATGCTGCACCGGGCGCTGTTCGGCTCGCTGGAGCGCTTCACCGGCATCCTGATCGAACACTACGGCGGCCTCTTCCCACTCTGGCTGGCGCCGCAGCAAGCGGTCGTGCTCAATATCAGCGAAGGTCAGGCCGACTATGCGCAAAGCGTGTTGAAAGCCTTGAAGAAAGCCAGGGTGCGCGCCGCCATCGATCTGCGCAATGAAAAAATCGGCTACAAGATCCGCGAATACACGCTGCAAAAAGTGCCTTACCTGCTCGTCGTCGGCGACGAGGAAAAAGCCAAAGGCTGCATCGCGGTGCGCTCGCGCGCCGGTGAAGACCTCGGCAGCCTGCCGCTAGCCGAGGTCATTGCCCGCCTGCGCCAGGAAGCGCAGCCCCCTGGTAGCGAGGGATCATGCTGATCCGCAAGCTGTTCAAATTCGAGAATGCCCACCTCGTGCGCGGCTGCAGCACGCGGCGCTGCTCGCACTCGATTCACGGCCATTCCTACAAGGTCGAACTGCTGCTCGAAGCGCATGCCCTGGATCACGGCCAGATGGTTTACGACTTCGGCCTGTTGAAAGATGGCCCGCGCACACTGATCGATGCTTTCGACCATGCCGTGGCCATCTGGTCGGGTGATGATCCGGACTACATCGCAGCCTGCCAGCGCTTTTCCGAGCGCTGGATTCTGATTCCCGTCTCGCCCAGCGCCGAGCAGTTCGCACGGCTGTTTTTCGTGCTCATCGACCGGCTACTCAACCTCACAGAAATGTGTAACGGCGAAGCCGACGTACGCCTGCATTCGATCATCGTCCATGAAACCGAAACCGGCTACGCCCAGTGTTTCAGGGAAGACGCGATCAACCCGCGCATGGGACTGATCACGCTAGACAACATCGAATTCTCCCAAGCCATCCGCAACGAATGGCCCGATCCCAAGCTGTTCGACAAGCTCAAGCGCGGTGAACGAACCGCCCATCCCAACGGAGTCTGAACCATGATCCGCAAGAACCCACGCGGCGATCTGCCGCACATCCATGAGTCCGCCTACGTCGACCAGACCGCCATCATCTGCGGCAAGGTCATCATCGAGGAAAACGTCTTCGTCGGTCCCTACGCGGTGATCCGCGCCGACGAGGTCAATGCCGCAGGCAACCTTGAACCGATCCGCATCCGCGCCCACTCCAACATCCAGGACGGTGTAGTCATCCATTCCAAGTCCGGCGCCCTGGTCGATATCGGCGAACACACCTCCATAGCCCATCGTTCCATCGTCCATGGCCCCTGCGTCGTCGGCAACAACGTCTTCATCGGTTTCAACAGTGTGCTGTTCAACTGCACCGTTGGCGAGGGCAGCGTCGTTCGCCACAATGCGGTCGTCGACGGCGCACATCTGCCGGCCGGCTTCCATGTGCCATCTACCGAGCGTATCGGCCCGCGCACCGACCTCGCCGCCATGCCCCGCGTCACGGCACAGGCCACGGAGTTTTCCGAGGACGTGGTGCGCACCAATCACGAGCTGGTGCAGGGCTATAAACGCCTGCAAAACGAATTTTGATCGTAACTACTCGGGAGCCTCGACCAATGGCTGTGCAGTTCAAGCCAAACGAGGCTGAGGAGGCTGGCCCTGGAAAGTCAGTCTGGCTCACCTCATGGCACGCGGCGACCAGGATGAAGGGATACTCCGCCTCCAGTCGTCGCTCATTGAACGACCTGACGCGCGCATCCAGCCCAGCGCACAGCGCGCTCACCATCGATTTGGAAAAGCTCGCCCCGCACAGTTCCTCGGTGATCGCCGTGACCTGGCGTGTCGACACGCCCTGCACGACCATTTCCATCAGCGCCAGCACGAACGCCTGCTCACTTCTCTGATAGCGTTTAAAATCTCCGTCGAGAAGCGGCCATCCCGCGTTGGCGGCACCCGCAGCGTCACCCGCCCAACGCGCGTGTAGAGTGTGCGCGCACGCGTCCCATTGCGGGACCCCGCCCGCTCTTCCGTCCGTTCGTGCCGTTCCGCGCCCAATGCCTCCGTCACCTGTGCCTCCAGTATCTGGTTCAGCACCGCCTCCACCAGCTTCGCCAGCCCGTCCTGTCCGCTCAACAGGCCAGTACTTGATGCGCCAGACCAATGAAATCCGGCAAGCCGAAAAGGCGCATGAAGCCGTCCTCAAAGTATAAAGCAACAGTTGCACCACACTTGGCTCGATGCCGACCCTGCAGTGATTTCCCGCCTCTCGAGTGCTGATGTCTGCCGACGATCACTTGCTGCCGCATGTTCACGTCAAGTTGAACGACGGTCGTGAGTGTACCGTCGATATCGACACGCTGGAAATCAAAGGGCGGATTGCCGCACGCGAGATCCGGGATGAACTGGCGTGGATTGCAGAAAACCGGGCGCTTCTGCACGGTGAATGGCGGAGGTACAACCCATGAGCGAATACTTTTTCCCCAAGCTGAACGCCGTCGAGGTGATGGCTCCGTATTTCGGTTCTCCAAATCAACTTCCTTCAGCTCCTCAACAGCCTATCTTGCCGTCCTGCGTGCAGCCAGATTACAGAAATGTAATCGGCAGGTCAGTCTATTGTGGGTTATCCCGACGCAAAATGCCGCGCAAGTACCGGCTCGATGATTTGGCGGGAGGATGGAAATGAACCGATGTTTACTCGGAGTCGTGGCGACGATCGCCAGCGGCAGCGTCATGGGTGCGCTCGTCGTGGTTTCCGGGCTGATCAATGTCGCCGCCAGCGAACCGCACAGTCCTCTCGTTCACCAGTTTCTCGCCTTCGCCCGCGAACGCTCGATTGCCAGCCGTATCGCCGACATCCAGGTGCCGCAAGACCTGGCCGAACCTGAACGGATTCGGCGCGGTTCCGGGAACTACGAAGCCATGTGTGCCACCTGCCACCTCTCGCCTGCAGGCACCGATTCGGAACTGCGCCAGGGTCTCGATCCAACGCCGCCCAAGCTGGCCGAAAAACCGGATGCTTCAATTCCGGCGCGAAATCCGGCGCGCGACTTCTGGATCATCAAGCATAGCATCAAGGCTTCGGCGATGCCGGCCTGGTCGAAGGGCGGAATGGAAGATGAAGCGATCTGGGATCTCGCCGCTTTCCTGCAAACGATGCCGTCGCTGACGAAAGACGAGTACGCGCGGCTGGTGGCGTCGAGCGACGGCCATTCGCACGGCGGGCAGGCAAACCATGCCGATGAGCACGACGAACGGCCTGCAACTGCCGCGCCCGCGAACCCGGCGAAGCCTCGCCAGAAGACGGCCGGGCATGATCACGCTCATCATCGGCACTGAGGGAGAAAAAGTGCGATCACCAGCGTACGTTTGAAACCGCCGGATCAGGCGTCGCCAACGGCACCGCGGCGGCACCCCGTCAAGACACGTTTCTCAAGGGAGCAGGCGAAAACATTGGCCACCGGCGAACGCACCGTTTCCGTCGGCGACATGCCAGATCGAAAGCTCCTCGACATGAAACGTTCGGGCGCATAAAACGCCCCCCTTTCGCCCCGCCGTCGACTTCCGCAAGCGCACTGCTTCGGCGATAATTCGCCGGGGATCTGGAAGCCGCTCGAACGTGCAGCGGGCGTGCCGCCTTTACCGGCCGACACGAAAGCCACCCGGTGAGCGACATCTTCATCTGCTACTCGCACAGCGACAAGACCATCGCCACTCGCCTCAGGGATCGCCTGCAGCGCGAGGGCTGGTCGGTATGGATGGACCTGCATATCGACGCCGGGCATCGCTGGGCGGACGAGATCCAGGCGCAACTCGCCGCCGCACGCGCCGTCGTGACGCTCTGGTCGGTCCGTTCGGTCACCAGCCGCTTCGTCATGAACGAGGCGCACGAAGCGGCCGACCGGGAAATCATCTTTCCGGTCCGCCTCGAAAACCTGCGCATCCCTTACGGCTTCCGCCAGTTCCAGACCCCCGACCTGATCGGCTGGGATGGCGGCGAGGATTGCGACGGCGCACGGCAGCTCGTCAGTTCGCTACACAAGCACCTGACCGGGGCGACACCCCGCCGGCGACGCCAGTCCAGCCTGCCCAGCCCGAGGCACACGCCCGCCCGCGAACACCGACTACGATAGCCAGTCCATCCGCCGCCGCGCGCTCGCCCGCCGCGCAGCCCCTGGCGCCGGGAGACACCTTCCGCGATCGCCTGCGCAACGGCAGCGAAGGCCCGCGGATGGTCGTCGTCCCCGACGGCCGCTTCGTCATGGGCTCGCCGGCCGACGAGCCGCTACGGGCTGACGACGAAGGTCCGCCGCACGAAGTGCGCATCGCGCAGCCCTTCGCGCTCGGCGTCCCAGCGCGTCTCACCTGGCTCGGCTTCATGCCGCAGCCCGTGCCACCAGCGCTTCGGGCGGTAACCATCGGGGGCTTCGACGAAGGCGCGGTACTGCCTCCAGGTGACCGGATGGCGCGCAATGCAAAAAGCGGCGCCGGTAAAGTGACCGGCATTCTCCGCAAGCGTGACTTCGCCGGCCGGAACGTCGACCCAGGCGATGTCGGGCAGGCCATCGTCGTTCACGCCGACGCCGCGCCGCGGGTCGCCCATCTGGTTGAGGCAAAGACCGATTTCTTCGCGTCGATGGTCCGCGGTGTGGTGTCGGATTCCAGCTCGGCGAGCAGGCGCAGTGGCTCGGCATCGAGGAAGCTGACCAGCGGTTCGTCGAGCTGGCCGGCAAGCGCGCGCCAGGCGTCGATGCCGCTGTCGGCGAAGTCGGGGTCGCGCGTGGCGCACAGGTGCGGGGCCAGCGCGAGCAGCGCAGCGAGCGCCGGCCTCTGCCGTTCCCAGGTCGAGCGCAGCAGGTCGGCCGGATGCGGCGTGGCACTTCGCGCCGCTGCCACAACTGATCAAAGAGCGCGACGCGCGCGCAGACCTTGACGCTGCTCGACATCGATGATGCCGGCGTACCGCGCGACCTCGACTTCCCGCAGGACCTCGTTTCCGCGGTTGCGCGCAGGTGACCAGCTCGGCGGGCGCCGATCAGGTCGGCGAGGAACGCTCGGGAGCACAGCGCGGCAGCGTCAGCGTGAAAGTCGCTCCCTCGCCAGGAGAGCTGGCGACCTCGATCGATCCACCCAGTACGCCGGTGACGAGGTTGTAGACGATGTACAGTCCGAGGCCGCTGCTACCTTGTCCCAGGCGCGTGGTGAAGAAGGGTTCGAAGATGCGCTTGATCGCCGCCGCGGGAATGCCGATTCCGTCGTCGGAATAGCGCAGGATGACGTGTGCCGGTTCGATCGCCCGCGCCTGCAGGCGAATGCAGCCGGAATCCCGGTCGGCAAAGCCGTGCGTCAGCGAATTGCCCACCAAGTTGGCGATGACCTGCTCGAGCGGGCCAGGGTAGCTGTCGAGCTCGATTTCGACGGAGACGTCGAGCTCGACGCGGTGCGCGGTGTGCTTGAACTGCGGTCGCAGCGTCGCCAATAGCTCCTCGATCGTCTGGTACAGCGCGAAGCGTCGACGGCGGATGCTCGTCTGGTCCACGGCGACCTGCTTGAAGTGGCCAATCAGGTCGGCGGCGCGCGCGGCGTTCCGTTCGAGCAGGTCGACGGCCTCGCGACCGCGGCCGACGAAGACGTCCACCTGCGAGCGGCGCAGCGTACCGGCAGTGAGCTCCGTGGCGAATGCGCGCAGGTCCTCGCCGAGCGCGCTGGCGACGACACGGGCGTTGCCGAGCGGTGTGTTGAGTTCGTGCGCAATACCGGCGACGAGGTGCCCGAGCGCGGCCAGCTTTTCGGCCTGCACGAGCTGGCTCATCGCCTGGCGCAATTCGTCCGTCCGTTCGGCGACGAGTTCCTCGAGCTGTTCGCGGTAGCGCTGCAACTCGGCTTCCTGGCGCTTGCGATCGGTGACGTCGATGTCGGCGCCCACCGTGCGCAATTTCCGGCGCGCCTCTCCTTGTCCGACAAAGGTCGTCTGCGAACGGGTGACGATCCAGCGCACGTCGCCATTTCGGTGCACGATGCGATGTTCCACGTCGTAGATCCCGTCGCCCGCCGGGTCGTGCGCGCGTTCGATGGCGGTAGTGATCCTCGCGCGGTCTTCGGGATGCACACTGGCGACAAAGTTTGCCAGCGTCACGGGTTCTTCAGCCTCCCAGTCGTGGATGCGACGCTGTTCGGGTGACCAGTAGATGACATCAGCAAGATGATCGTGATCGAAAATACTCAGATGCGCTACCCGGATGGCCTGCTGCAGGCGTTCTTCACTCTCGTGCAGCGCGCGCTCGGCGCGCCGGCGCTCGGTGATGTCGTTGGCCAGCACGAGCTTGGCCGGTCGTCCCTGCAGAGAGAGCAGGTGCGAGATGATTTCGACCTCGATGATCTGCCCGTCCTTCTTGCGATGTCTCCAGAAGCCGGCGTAATTCATTCCGGATTCCTGCGTGGAGATCTTCTCGAGCATGAGAGGAACGTCTTCACCCGGACGGATGTCGCGGATCGTCATCTGCAGGAATTGCTCGCGCGAGTAACCGTACTTGGCGATCGCCGCGTCGTTGACCGTCAGGAACGCCAGCGTTTCCACGTCATAGACCCACATCGGGTGCGGATTGGCGTCGAACAGCAGGCGGTAGCGCGCCTCGCTCTCGGCCAGTGCCTGGTCGGCGCGTTTGCTCTGCGTGATGTCCTGAATGGTTCCAATCATCTTGATCGGGACGCCATCGTCGGCAAACTCGAGTTCGCCAAGGCCATGCACCCAACGCTCCTCGCCGTCGTTGTGCCGCACGATGCGGTATTGGCGGTCGAAGCGGTTGCTCCGTGCCAGCACGTGTTCGGTCAGGTACGCGAGAGTCTCCTGCCGGTCGTCGGGGTGAATCAGCGCTCGCCAGCCATCGACGGTTTTCGGGAAAGAGTCGTCGATACCGAGAATGTGGTCGAGCCTCTCCGAGCGGATCCAGACGCCAGTGCGTGCGTCGAGATAATACGAACCGAGGTCACCGACTTCCTGCGATCTCCAGAGGAAGAATTCACTCTCCTTGAGCGCCTGCGCGGCGCGTTCCTTTTCGCTGCGCGTGCGCAACGCGCTGATCCCGAACGCCAGATCGCTGGCCAAGGCGCTCAAGAGACCGATCTCGTCGCTGTCGAACGCGCCTGCATCTGCCGAATACACGGTGAATGCACCGAACGTCCGACCGCCGGCGCGTAGTGGCAGCGCGCAGACCGCGGCGTAACCGTGCTCCCTTGCCGCCACATGCAATGGCGCCATCGTCGGATCGCTTTCGATGTCCTGTGCGGTGCAGGCGCGACCGCTGCGGATCGCGCGGCCGACTGGACCACGTCCGTTGTCGGCCTCTGCCCAGAAGGCGCGCAGCTTCTGCAGATATCCTTCGTCGCAGCCGGCATGCGCCATCGGCGTGACCGACCTGGCGTCATCGTCCTCGGCGTAGCCCACCCAGGCCATGCGGTAACCACCGATCTCTATGGCAACAGCGCACACAGCGGCCAGCAGCTCGCTCTCCGAAGCAAGGTGGATCAGTGCCTGGTTCGACTCGCTGACCATCCGCAATTGACGGTTGGTGCGACGCAGCGCTTCCTCGGCGTGCTTGCGCTCGGTGATGTCGCGAACGATGGCCCACATTGCGGCCGGCTGGCCGGCGTCGTCGCGGATCAGGAACGTCCGCAGTTCGACCGGAAAGACGCTCCCGTCCTTGCGCCGGTATTCCTTCTCATACACTTCGGAGTATCCGCTGACGACGATCTGTTCGTCGACGATCGCCGCTTCGTAGGAGTGCCACCTTGCCGGAGTGAGATCGACGTACGTCAGGCGGCGCAGTTCGTCTTCGGAATAGCCGAGCATCTCCAGATACGCGTGGTTGAACTCCTGGATCACGCCGCTCATATCGACCAGCACGGTCGCGTCGCGCATCGATTCGTGCAGCCGCCGATATTTCGTCTCGCTCTGCAGCAGCGCGCGCTCGGCACGCTTGTACTCGGTAATGTCGATGTTGAGTCCGACGATGCCGCGAATCTGCTCACCGTCGCGGACCGGCGCGATGATGTTGCGGATACATCGCTCCTCGTTGCCGACGAAGAAGCCCACCTCTGCTTCGACGACTTCGCCGGCCAGAGCACGGCGGTTGTTGTCGAGCCAGCACGCCAGCGTCGCGGCATCGTCGGTCACCTCTTCGGGGAGTTTTCCGACGACGTTTCCCCACGCCTTGCGCGAAACCGAATTCTGCAGGACATACCGGCCACTGGTACCAATCAGGAAAAAGTCGAACGGGACGCTTTCGATCGCCGTGCGCAGTTGGGCTTCGCTCTCGCGCAGCGCTTCTTCGGCCCGCCAGCGCTCGGTAACGTCTACCGAGACGCCGAGCACCTGCAGGCGGCCATCGCCGCCGCGCACCGGCGTGAAATGCACATCGAAGCGGGCTTCACCGATTTGCGTGGAGAATTGCACCGCCTCTCCGCGCATCGCGCGACGGGCGTAACCGACGACGTCGGGATGGTCGCCGTAGAGATCGAAGATCGACTGGCCAACCGCTTCTCCGGGCTGGCGCCCAACGCGCGCAAGAGCCTTTCCTTCGCTGAAGGTAAAGATTCCGTTCTCGTCGAACTGGAAGAGAACCAGCGGTACGTTGCTGATCACCGAACGAAAGCGCTCTTCGCTCGCTGCCAGATCGCGCTCACGCCGGCGCGCGGCGAGCGACATCTGCTCGAGATGCTGGGCCAGTTCGTCGAGTTCCCGGATACCCAGTTTCTTCGCTTCTCTGCGTTCGTCGCCATTCGCGCCGGCCCGTGCCGCGCAGTGCGCGATCATTCGCGCGAGGCTGCGCGCCAGCGCCAGCGCGACGACGATCGTCAGCAACAAGGCGGCGAAGCCACCCGCTTCGAGCACCCATGAAGTCGCTGCGGGTGCCGGCGCGAGCAGATCTTTCGGTTCGGCGACGAGTACGTTCCACTCTGCGGCCTGCGGCAGCGCGACGGAAAAGCCGGCAAAGGTCCGGCCGTCGAATTCGAAGCTGGCGCTTGCCAGCTTTGCTGGTTTGCCGACTGCCTCGAGCCGGAGCGGAGCGATCTGGCGAATGCTGGCAGCGGGCACGGCAAGGGCGGAGCAGGCAACGACACGACCTTGCCGGTCGACGATCAGCACCAGCGTTGTGCTCCCGGTCACCAGGCGAGCGAGGAATTCCGTGAAGCGATCGGCGGTAAGTTCGCCGACGAGAAACCCGTCGCCGGCCGGGATCGCCAGTGCGACTGCTGGCTGACCAGCACTGATCGCGCTGCTCGCCAGCGACCAGCGTGCCTCGCGCGCGGCGACCCGCGCGGAAACATTGCCATGCAACAGGGCATCGCGAGCGCCGAGCTGAGCTGGCGGCAGGCTCGCAGCGGCGACCGACCCGTCGCCATTGGCGAGGACGATCGCCGCATACAGATCTCCGTTGCCGACGAGCGCGTCGAGGCGGGCCGAAGGCAATGACTCCGGGCGGAGATCGTACTGGCGGACTTCGTCTGCGACGCTGCGCAGGAGCCGTTCCGCTTCTTGCAGATGCGCCCCAACCGACGCTGCGGTCGCGAGAGCGGACAACTGCGCGCGTGCTTCGCGCTCCGCGCGCAGTTGTGGCAGGAAGACGGCAATGGACAGGGCGGCGACGACGGTCAGCGGCAGCACACTGGCGAGGACAATGCGCAGCGCCAGCCAGGACCAGAGAGGGTGGCCCGAACGCATCTCGCTAGCCGGTGACCGCCAGGCGCCCGGCCCGCGTTGCGCCTGCCTGCCATTTGCTCGTACTGCGAGAGAACCCTGCACCGGCAGTCGCATTGCCGCGACCGTCGATGCGGCGACGCACCAACCTCCCGTCCTCCGCTGCGAGAGGGTTCGGCGGGGGAACGTCGAAATTCGCGGAGAATGCTCCGCACCGCGCCAACGATTCCAGCCGCCTCGGCGGAATGCGCGCTGGAAGGGGGTTTATGGCCTCGGTGTTCCTCATTCGGGAATCGCCCGGAAAGCCATGGCCTTCGGGAAATCGCGCACGAACGATTGCGGTCGACCTTGTGCCGGGTGTGACCGTACACACGCACCGCGCGCCGACCGGCGGGGTGAGGCGGCACGGTGTGTAGTGATCGTCGCCGTGCCGTGCCGTGCCTTGCCATGGCGGGTTTTCCCAAGCTCATGAAGACTACTTTGCATCCTGTTCGTGTACCCATCGTAGAGCGCCTGCGTGATGTGCCGAATCCCGACGCTCGCTGTAATCGCCGTCGCCCGATACCTTACCGTTCTTGTCCGGGGACTCTTCAGTTGCTGGGTGCGAATGAAAGTGTTGGTCGAAGCCCCTTGTACGATGGGGGTGTGATTCAAAGTGATGCGAGGCGTACCATTCCCCCTCGATGTGGGATAGGCTCCCCTCCATCTCGTGTGGGGAGGGGCGTACCCCAGCGAAGCCCTCGGCCCATTTCTCAACTCCCCTCCCCCCTCGCGGGGGAGGGGCTGGGGGAGAGGGGGCATCCAAGCCCTAGCGGACGCCAGCAAAGCAGACCTACGGCTCTGGCCATGTGCTTTCGCAAGGGTTCGACGAATTCGTGTGCAACGATGGCTCCCCTCTCCCCAACCCCTCCCCCACGAGGGGGGAGGGGTAATCACCGATGTCATCGCCTCTCCAAGAACAAGGGACTTTGACCAACACTTTCATTCGCACCCTCAGTTACCTGATTCTACGAGATACCAAACCCGCTCACAATCTGCGTTAACTTCGAACTGCCGTGCTGGCCACCTTGCGACCCACGCTACCTATTACGGCTGTACTGGATAAGGCCCGCCATCAGCGTTGTGCATGGGTACAAGCCTGCGCCGAGAAACTGAAGATCGAGTGGCTCTGTCTGCCCACCTACTCACCGAATTTGAACCTCATCGAACGCTGCCTGCAAGATACCCACACCATTTACGCCAAGGCACTGAAGTCATTATTCAGCCTGAACTTCCAAACCCTCCCGAAGGCTAACGTCCTGACGAGTGGACGATGCGCTATCGCGCATCGGGCCGCTTGCCGTGGAAAAGTGTGACGACTTTTCCTCGGTGTGTTCCTTCGCCCACAAGCTCCACCACGCCATATTCATTTCGGCTAAAATCCCGGAAGGTCAATACCCACCATCCTTGACAGGGCCAGCAGGACACTTCGTGCACAAACCGTTCGTTCCGACCAGACAGCAATGCCAGGCGACGACCCGAAACCGCTAGCGGCCAGCACGGCGGGAGGCGACGACACGGTCGACCTCTTTGTCAGCTACGCGCATGCCGACGACGAAGTGCCTGCGGGCGCCCGCAAGGGCTGGGTCACCACGCTGGTGGGCGAACTCAGGCGGGTGCTGCGGCGCAAGCTTGGCGGTTCTGGCGCGCAGGTGTGGATGGATCACGCGCTGGCCGCCAACCAGCCGCTCACCGCCACGCTGCGCGACCGGGTGAGCCGCAGCCGCACGATGCTGATCGTGCTGTCGCCAGGCTACGTCAGGTCCACCTGGTGCCAGCGCGAGCTGTGCGACTTCGTGACCGCTGCCCAGGCCCGCGGTGAGGCCGAAAACATCTTCGTCGTCGAGCTGGAGCCGATCGACCGTGATTCGCAACCCTCAGCGCTGCCGGCGCCGATCCGCGAGCTGGTGCCGATCGCGTTCTGGGAGCGTGATGGCGATGACGAGCCTCGGCTGGCCGGATACCCGACGCCGAATGCCGACGAGTATTCGCCGTACTGGAAGCTGGTGAACCGGCTGGCAGGGCAGCTCGCGCGGCGGCTGGAGCGCGCGCTGCCAGCCGCACCGGCGGCCGGGGCAGTGGCAGCGCCGTTGTCGCAGCAAACTGCAGCGATATTCGCGGGGCCTGACAGCATCACCACCGAGCCAGCCGGCATTCCTCAGGCCCATGGCCTGTCCTTGTATCTGCACGCCGCACCGGAAGACCAGCCGCTGGCCGGGGCCATCGCCGACCAGCTCGACGCGGTCGGGGTGATGGTGCTTTGCCCCAGCCCGCGACCGCAGCAAAGTTTTCAGGAGTGCCTGCTCGAGCACGAGAACGCACTGCGCCAATGCCGGGGCATGCTGTTGCTCAACACCGGCGAGCGCATAGCCAACCTGATGTCCGCCTGGCAATTGGCACGGCGCATCTTCGGCGCGTGCCGTGCCGGCCCCTGGAGCGCGGCGCTGCACCTGCCGCCGCCGGGCCACCCCGATCTGCCGATACACAATGTGCTGCAGGTCGACTGCCGCAACGGCTTCGACATCCGCGCGCTCGGCCCCTTCCTTGCCGCCTTGCAGGCCGACGGCAATGCCCACCCGTCGGGCTTTCGCCATGCGTGAGCTGCGCGAACTCCACAGCCCCTACCCCGGTTTGCGGCCCTTCGCCAGCGACGAGCTATCGATCTTCTTCGGCCGCGAGGCGCACACCAGCCGGCTGATCGAAATCCTGCACCGCGAGCGTTTTCTGGCAGTGGTCGGGCCCTCGGGCGCCGGCAAATCCAGCCTGGTGCGCGCTGGCCTGCTGCCGGCGCTGGCACTGGGCTGGCCGGGCGAGGTGAGCGACTGGCGCGTCGCCGAACTGCGCCCTGGCGAACGGCCGATGCGCCGGCTGGCCGAGGCGCTGCTGCAACCCGACGTCCTGGGCCGCGAGCTGGGCGCGCTGGATGCCGACGCCGGGGACGCCGCCGACGCGGCGGCGGATCTCGCCGTCCACCGTGCGCACCAGGCCGCGCTGCTGGAAGCCGAACTGCGTAGCGGCCCCGACGCGCTGGCCGGACTGGTGGCCGACGCGCAGCGCCAGCGGCCCGGCCAGCCGCCATTCAACCTGCTGGTGCTGGTGGATCAGTTCGAGGAGCTGTTCCGCTACGCCGATCTCGGCGAGCGACAAGGCCAGGAGTCCGACGGTTTCATCGAGCAATTGCTGGCCAGCGCCCGCGCAACGCAGGGGGATGCCCGGCGGGTCCATGTCGTGCTGACGATGCGCACCGACGCGCTGCACGACTGCGCGCGCTTCCTCGACCTGCCCGAGGCGATCAACCGCGGCCAGTACCTGGTGCCGCGACTGAAAGCCGACGAACTGCGCCGTGCGATCACCGAGCCGGCACGCGTGTTCGACGGCACGGTCGATACCGAGGTGGTGGACGCACTGCTCGGCCATGCGCGGACGGCGCCCGACCAGTTGCCGCTGCTGCAGCACGCGCTGGCGCAGATGTGGCGCACGGCCAGCGTGCGCGACGCGCGGCAGCCGACGATCACCGCCGACGACGCCCGCGCAGCCGGCGGGCTCGAACAGGCGCTGTCGAAGCACGCCGAAGCCCTCTACGCCGGCTTGCCGACCGACGACGACCGGGCGCTGGCCGACCTGCTGCTGCGCGCGATCACCGGCCCCGGCGATGGCGGCCGGCTCGACTCGCGCCGCCCGCAGCGGCTGGACCAGATCACCCGCTTCGCCGGCCTGCCGCCCGAGGAATGGCGGCGCTTCGGTCCGGTGCTGCGCGCGTTCGCGGCCGAGGGCGCCAACTTCCTGCACTTCGCCGAACCGCTGACGGCCGACACGGTGGTCGACATCTCGCACGAAGCGCTGATCCGCGGCTGGGACCGGCTGCGCGCGCTGGTCGAGTGGGAAGCGGCGCTGGCGGCGCAGTACCGGCGCTGGCGCGACCGCAGCGAGCACCACTGGCGCACCGGCGGTGAGCGCTTGCGCGGCGCCGACCTGCAAGCCGCCTTGCGCTGGCGATCGGGCCACGCCGACCTGGAGCCCGGCGTCGGCCGCATGGCTGAAGGCACCAGCGTGTTGCGGCCATTTCCACCGCACGCAGGTTGGGCCGAGCGCTATGCGCTGACCCGGTCGCCGGATTCGACCGCGCTCGAGTTTGGGGCGCTGCTCGGCTTCATCGATGCCAGTGAACATGAAGCGTCCGAGCGCGCAGCCGAAGCGGCCAAAGCAGCCGAAGCGGCCGAAGCGGCCGAACGCGAAAGAAGGCTGGCCAAGCAGAGCGCGCGACGTAAGCAACTCTTTCTTGTCGTTGCGCTAGCCGTCGGGGTCTTGCTGGCTGTCGCCGGTTTTGCGTTTGCGTACTGGCATTCAACTCAAGCCGCGATCGCCAAAGCCAGCGAGCTTGCTGCGACGTCGGAGGCCCTGACTAAGGACTCACCCGATCTAGGGCTGCTGCTGGCGCTCGAATCGCGCCGATACATGCCAACGCCGAAGGGTGACGCCTTGCTGCGCGCCGCAGCCACGAGCTATCCCGTCGACCGGGTGCTGCGAGCACACGATGGTGCGATTCTGGACGTATGGCCAGCGCTGAACAACCGCAGGTTGGTGACCGCTGGCGTAGACGGAACTGCTCGAGTCTGGGATGGCATCAATGGCGAGCAGCCGTTGTTACTGCGCGGGCACCAAGCTGCCGTAGTCAGCGTGCAAACATCGCCCGACAGCGGAAGGATACTCACCGCCAGTCGCGACGCCACGGCGCGATTGTGGGATGCCGTCACGGGCGAAGAGAGATGCGTGTTTCGCGGGCATGAGCATTCCCTCTTTAACGCCCGCTTCTCACTCGACGGCAGGGCAATCCTTACCGCAAGTGAAGATGCCACGGCCCGAATCTGGGATGCGTCCACCTGCGTGGCGTCGCATGTCATGCGCGGACATGAGGCCGCTGTCACCGACGCATTGTTCTCCGCTGACGGTACGAAGGTCGTGACGACAAGCTGGGACAAGACGGCACGGCTATGGGAGGCCGGAAGCGGCAAGCACCTGCGCACGCTGTTCGGTCACGACGGCGCTGTGCACGCTGCAAGCATTTCCAGCGACGGAAAGACCGTCGCGACTGCGAGCGCCGACAAGACGGCCCGCCTTTGGGACACAGAGAGCGGCGACTCTTTGCGTGTTCTCCGCGGCCACGAAGGTCCGGTCACCTCCGTTGAGTTTTCACCTGACGGCTCGAAGGTGCTGACCGCAAGCCTGGATCGGACCGCGCGTCTGTGGGATGCGGCCACTGGCACCGAGCTACAGGCCCTAAGCGGGCATGGGGAACGGGTGTCCCATGCGCACTTCTCATCGGACGGTTCGACGATCCTCACTTCGAGCGCTGATGGGACTGTTCGCCTCTGGGACGGCGCCACGGGAGTCGAAAGTGCCGTGCTTCGCGGACACGAAGGTGCTGTCACCTCCGCACGCTTCACGGCTGATGGTCAGTCGATACTGAGCACAGGCGTTGATGGTAGCGCTCGGCTTTGGGGTCGAAAGGCAGGTGGAGAGGCGCGGAGGGTGAACTGGGAAGACGGCGCTATCAGTGGCGTGCGAATGTCGTCTGATGACCGGCTCGCGCTGCTGGGCAACGTCAACGGCTCGGTGCGAGTGATCGACATGCGCACAGGGACGACGCGGCAGACCTTTACCGGTCACGTCGGAAGCGTCGCCAGGGTTGCAGTCTCGCCTGACGGCAGACTGGCCATTTCCGCCAGCTGGGACCGAACGGCTCGAATTTGGGACTTGGCGGTAGGCCGGCAGGTCTTCGAACTTCTTGGTCACAAAGACGACGTCTTGGATGTACAGTTCTCTCCGGACGGCGCAAAGGCGCTGAGCGCAAGTCGCGACGGAACCGCGTGTCTATGGGACGTGGCTTCGGGCAAGAAGCTGCTTGTCTTGTCGGGGCACGGAGGCGAGGTCACAAGCGTGCAGTTCTCGGCCGACGGAAAGTCCGCGTTGACAGCGAGTTCAGACTCGAAAGCGCGCTTGTGGGACCTCACGAACGGGGCGCTACTGAAGGTTCTTGAGCGGCCTGAGGGAGTTGTCCACCTCGCTCGCTTCTTTCCAGATGGGAAGGCGGCGTTCACCGCAGGTGCGGACGGAAAGGTGGCGGTGTGGGACTTGACCACGGGCAAGCAGCGATTCGAATTTCTTGGACACCGTGGTCCGATCGTCAGCGCCCGGCTTTCTGCCGACGGCGGGCGCGCGCTGACTGCGAGTTGGGACAGCACTGCTCGGCTGTGGGACACAACCAGCGGCAGGGAGCTACAAGCAATGCGCGGCCATGCCGGAGCCATCCACGGCGCGCTTTTCTCGAGCGATGGTTCGATGGCCCTGACTTTCGGCGCAGACAAGACCGCGCGCCTTTGGGACCTGCCCACCGGCAAGGAGTTGTGGGTCCTGCGTGGACACGACGGGGACGTCATCGACGCAAACTTCTCCGCTGACGGCAGGACGATTGTCACCGTCGGAACCGACAGGACAGTTCGCTTCTGGTCCTGCGCCGCATGCCAACCGATCGACGAGCTAGCACCTGGGCTTGCCGCTCGTGTCGGCCGTAATCTGTCCGCCGGTGAGCGGCAGCGCTTTGGACTGACACCGACTTCTCCCCAATCGAGATGATGGGGATGATGATAGGGGATTGACGGTCAGACCGAAACACAGCATCATCGTTTTGCACTTTGGCGATCGGCTGTACAGATCTCGTATTCTCGGAATCGCGAGGGTCGTGAGCTGCACTGACTGGTGGCGCATGCGGCTCGTCTGCCGCTAGACAGGTAAACAAACCACGAACTAGGAGGAAACGATGCTGATCCGTTCCTTATCCCTGCTTCAGAGCCTGTTGACGAACAGCTTCTTGCTCATCGTCGGTGTCATGGCGGCGGGGTCGGTCGTGGCGCAGCCGGTAGTGGCTTCTGCGGACCAGCGCTACATGGCTCAACTGACAGGCCTAGAGAACAACCGGCACTACATCGTCAGAGTCAGAGAAGGAGGTGTGACGGTGCTGACCACGCGCGCCAAGTACCCAGAAAACGATGTGAAGTCCGGAGCCTTCGGAACGGGGCGGTATCACGACAGGTTCGCGGCCGCGTACCACTATGCTCATGGCGGTAACCACACCTGGATCGGCGTGTGGAACCTGACGACTGGGACCTGCGAGAGCGCGATTCGAATCGCGGGGTTCGAATACAACGCCGCCAGGGCCTTCGCCAGAGAATCGTCGCCTGATAGGCAGCCCGATAGCTGCCCGAAGCCGTAGCTAGTGCCGATCCGCGGTGCTTCGCATGGATGCATCTCTCGTTACAGCCGGCTGGCAGTGTCTTAGCCATCAATCAGCCTGCGCGTGATTCACCCCACTACGGAGGTTTACAATGAATCGACTTCGCCGTCAGGCAACCATTGCGCTGATTGCCTTGCCCGCATGCTTTTATCCTCTGACCCTCATGGCGCAGCAGCCCGGCGCCGGCGCTGGCAAGGTGACGATCTCGATTGCACAGCCAGTCCCCGGTTCGACGGTGGACCACCATGTCGTGAAGGTGCGTGGGGCCGCGTCGCGCAAGGGCAACGAGCATGTGTGGCTGCTCGCGCGCCGCACAGATTTCGCGCCGCTGTGGTGGCCGCAACGTGAAGTCGCGGTGGATCCGCAGTCAGGCCGGTTCGAGGGCCCGGTGACGCTGGGCGGTCCGCAGGACGTGGACTGGGACTTCGACATCGCCGCGGTGCTCGCCGACACTCAGGCTCACACCCAACTGCTGGACTACTGGAAGAAGGCAATGACCACAGGAGATTGGCGACCCATCGACTTGCCGCGTGGCATTCAGGGTCTGGCGGTGGTCAAGGTCAAGAAAACCAGACGCTGAACCGGTAGCCCGCATCGATCGTGCCGGACATGTCAATTGCGCGCTTCTTGTTTCATTGTGCGGCACCCAAGGTCTTCCTGTGCCACGCTTCTGAGGACGTCAAGCCTGCCCAGCAAATTGCCGTTGCACTGCGCCAGGCTGGGTGCAAGGTCTTCTTCGATGAGCACAGTCTTCCCGCGGGAGGCGACTATCACCAGCGGATTGACGCCTCCATCAGGAAGTGCGACCTGTTCGTCTTCTTGATGACGCGAGATTCGCTTGCACAAGGCAAGTACACCATCAATGAGCTCACCCTCGCCATGGAACGCTGGGCGGACCCGGGCGGCCACGTGCTTCCGGTGAATATCGGTGCGATTCCGGCAGGGGATGTCCCGCCGTACCTCGGCGCCGTCACGATGCACACACCAACTGGTAACCTGGCAGCTGGGGTGAGGCATGAGGTCGAAAAGATCCTATTGCCGCGTGCGCAGACGAAGTTCCTGACGGTGCTTGTCGGCATCGTCGCCGTCATCGCCGTCGCCGTCTTCTTGGCCATTAATTCGTTGTCGCTTTGGCAGGAGCGCCAGCGGGCGCCCGCCCAGGCAGACGGCATGCCGCAGCCCTCGAGGCCGCCGAAATCTCCGACCATGGCCAGGCCGACCGATTGCAGCGCCGTGCTGCCTTTGCTGATCGAGGCTCAACAGTGGATGGCCGACACGCTGAGCGCCCAAAGCGCGCTGAAGGCGCTAGACTTGTACCGCGAAGCTCGCAATTCGATCCGCAGCACGGAGCTTCTGCGCCGTGTCGATGCGGACGCCATCGCTCTCGCCGAAAGGGCGGCAAGTGACAACAACCACTATCTGGCGGCGCAGCGTTATGCGGCGGCATTCCAGCCGTTGGTTATGGATTGCTCGCCAGGCGGCCACGAGTAGGTATCCTCATCCGGATCGAGGCTTGTCGGGCTGGTCGCAGACGCAGCCGAGATGATGGCCGAATCGACCATTCACGGTCGGCATGTTGGTTTCCTGTTCCGCACCATCTTGGGCCTGCAACAGGCGCTTGTGGCCGGGGCCCGCGATCGTCGGCGAAGCGCGCAACGGCCGCGAGGCGAACGAGTTGCTAGCGGCAAAGCGCCCGGACATCGTGTTCCTTGACGCGCACATCAGTGAAAGGCCGCACCGGGTCGGCGGCGAATGTTGACCGCCGCCCGCTCGCTGGCCGATCGCCAGTTCCACGTCCGCGCCTCGGCCCGCGATTCCCCTTTGTCGACCCTCGCTGCCGAATGACGCCTCGGAACGTCGGCGCACCCGAAAGCCGTCGCCGGGATGCCGTTGATTGCGGGAAGCCGGGTGCTGGCCGCCGCTCCGCGGTTCAGGACGGCTGGCGATCGCCGAGGGTGCTGCCTCGCCCGCCCGTAGCGCGAAGCGTGCTCGGCGTGCCGCCTTCATGGCGTTGCCAGACCCGCCGGAAATCGCGCGCCGAAGCGAAGCCGGCCAGCTCGGCGACGCGCTCGACCGACAGTTGCCGCTCGGCGAGCAGTTCGCGCGCCCGCGCGACGCGCAGCCGCTGCTGATAGCCGACGACGCTGATGCCCGCGTGCTCGGCAAACAGGCGCGTCAGATGGCGGGCGCTGACATGCGCCTGCGCGGCCAGCTCGTCGACCGACCACGATCGCGCGGGGTCCTGCGCGATCGCGTCCTGCGCACGATGGACGGCGGGGAGCAGATGGTTGCGGTGGGCGAGCCACGGCGAGAGCTGCGGATCGTTGCCGGCACGGCGCTGGTAGACGACCAGGCGACGCGCGACGCGTGCCGCCAGTTCGGCGCCGGCATGCCGCTCGATCAGATACAGCGCGAGGTCGATGCCGGTCGTGATGCCGGCGCTGCTCAGCAGCGGCCCGTCGTCGACGAAGACGCGGTTCTCCTCGACCTTCGCCGCCGGTGCGGCAACGCGCAGGGCGTCGATCAGGCTGTGGTGCGTCGTGCACCGCCGGCCATCGAGCCGTCCGGCGGCGGCGAGCAGCAGCGCGCCGGAACAGATGCTGGCGAGCTGCGCATCCGGCGGCACGGCCGTGCGCAGCCAGGCGACGACGGCCTGCGCCTCGGGGCGCGCGTAATCCTCGGCCTCGCAGGCGTTGCCGGTGACGATCACCAGGCTGTCGGGCGGCAGACACGCCGGCAGCGCGGCGAGACCGGCGAGTTCGACACCCAGCGAAGTGCGCAATTGCGGCACCGGCGCACAGCTGTGGACCGCCATGTCCGCCCCCATCTCGGCGGCCATGCGCAGCGCTTCGGCCGGCCCGGCGTAGTCGAGCATCAGCACGTTCGGCGTGAGGACGAACCAGACCGACAGCGTCATGGCCGCGCCCTCGCCCAGCCAAGCAGGCGGGTGGTGAACAGATTGACCGCCAGGCCGAGCATCAGCAGCGCGCCACCGGCGAGATGCACCGGCCGCAGCACTTCGTCGAACACCAGCCAGCCGGTCGTCAGCCCGACCACCGGCACCAGCAGGCTGAACGGCGCCACCTGGTTGGCCGGGTAGCGTGACAGCAGGCGCGTCCACAAGCCGTAGCCGAGCAGCGTCGCCGCCCAGGCGAGGTAGGCCACGGCGGCGAAGGCACGCAGGCTGAAGTCGCTCAACGCGGCAGCCATCGCCGGCGGGCCCTCGATCAGCAGCGACAGCGCGAGAAAGGGCAGTGGCGGCACGAGACTCGCCCAGACGACGAAGGCGAGCTGGTTGATCGGCCCGCAAGCGGCGACCGCCCGCGTGACGATGTTGCCGGCCGCCCACAGCGACGCCGCGGCGACGGTCAGCAGAAAGCCGAGCAGCGGCATCGACAGGCCGTGCGCCGAGCCGATCAGCGCCAGGCCGCAGGCCGCCAGCAGCAGCCCGACGAGCTGGCTGCCGCGCCAGCTCTCCTTGAGCCACAGCGCGGCGAAGAGCATCGTGAAAAAGGCTTGCGACTGGAGCACCAGCGAAGCCAGCCCGGAAGGCATGCCGACATGGATGGCCGAGAACAGGAACGCGAACTGCCCGACCGAAATGGTCATCCCGTAAGCGAGGTAGAGCTGCCAGGGCACTTTCGGCGCGCGCAGGAAGAACACCGCCGGGCAGGCTGCGAGCAGGAAACGCAGGGCGCCGAGCAGCAGCGGCGGCACTTCGGCGACACCGGTCTTGATGACCGCGAAGTTGACACCCCAGACGACGACCACCAGCAGGGCGAGAGCGAGATCGCGCGGACGCATGCGCTCAGGCCGTTGCAGTAGCAGGCAGGTCGCTGCCGGCGCAGGGCTTGCAGACCCGTTGCGCCGACGCCGGGTAGCGTGCCAGCTTGTCCGCCGGGCGAATCGGCCGGCGCAGCAACTCGCCGCCGCAGTTGGGACAACGCCCGGCAAGCCGGGTATCGGCACAATCGGCACAAAAGGTGCATTCGAAGGAACAGATCATCGCTGCCGGCGAGTCGGGCGGCAGATCGCGATCGCAGCACTCGCAGTTCGGGCGCAGTTCAAGCATGTCCTTCTCCCAGCGCGGCGAGGCAATCGTCGACGCTGACGATGCGCGCAAAGCGCCCGGCCAGCACGAGTTCGGCATGTTCCTTGATCTTTGCCGTCGAGTAGCTGCGGCCGCTGAGCGGATGCGTCATCGGGAAGGTCAGCGTCGCTTCGCTGACGAAATCGATCTCGTAGCCGATGTCGGAGCCGACCCGCGTCGTCGTTTCGCAGCATTGTTCGGTGCGGATGCCGGCGATGATCAGGCGCTCGATACCGCGGCGGCGCAGCCACAGGTCGAGGCCGGTGTCCGAAAAGGCATTGTGCGTGTGCTTGAAGAAGCACACGTCCGGCGAACCGGGCAGCCAGTCGAGCGCGCGCACATATCCCGATGCCTCGGTAAATGGTCCGGCCTGACCGACGTGAAAAATATGCACCACCGGAACCCCGCGTTGCCGGCAACCGGCGTCGAGGCGCAGCAAGGCCTCCCTAAACGCCGGCAGATCGGCTTCGGACCAGAAGGGCATGTGCCGGAACGACTCCTGCACGTCGATCACCACCAGCGCTGCACGACGACCCCTGACGACATCATTTTCGGACATTTCCAGACCTCCTTTGTTTGACGTGCCGCCATCGTAAGGCCAGACGAGGAAATAAACGATGCCGCTCCGGGACAATCACGGGACAAATACGGCCATCGTCGGCCGAGGCGGGAAGGCGCCCGTCGCGCAACGTCCGGCGCGCGCGCCGGACGCGTGCCTCCTTCGCCACCGGCGCAGACGATGAAACTCGAGCAATGTCAGCAGCCAGCGGCCGTCGGAACGAAAATGCGCGCTCTGGGAACGGCTCGCGCAGTCGGCGTCGCTGCCGCTTTCCTTGCCGCTCGCCGCGTCGAAAACGCGCACGCCGCCGGCACCAAGGCTCGCCGCCAGCCGGCGGCCGTCGGGCGACCAGGCATGATGATGGAGGACATCCGGCAGGCGACCGATGGCGTGCTGGAACGGTAGGTTGGGCTGAGCTTGCGAAGCCCAACAACCCGGCCCCCCACCAACCCATTCCCTTCAGCCTGCCTCCTGCGGTGCGAAGTCTGGTCGCAGCCCGCGCTATCGCGGGGGCTGTCGGGATTCGCAGGCACAGCCCAACCTACGGCTGATCTCCTTGGAAAATGGTGTGACGAAGGAGAACTTAGCGCCGCGAAGAGTGCAGAACCAGGCGGAAGTCGGTGGCGAACAGTGATGGCGGGCTGACGTTGATGATCTGCCTTTGACTTCCGTAGACAATCATCGGTTTCCACGGCTCGTCATCCCATACCGTGAAACCGTTCTTGTCAAGCCATCTGAACCGGTAATAGACCTGTTGGTTATACGGGGAGAAATTGGTGAGTTCGGCCTGAACACGGAGCAGGCGATCGGATTGTACGGCACGCAAATCGGTGACCTGTACATTGTCATCGCTCGTGGTCAGTTCGACCTTGCTTGAGATCAGTCCGCTTGCGGGCGCGGCAACGGACAGCGTTGACAGCACGATCATGGATAGTGCCGCTACCGCGATACGACGTTTCAAGTACATGGTTAACCTTTCTGTTGGGCCACACGGAATCGAATAACGCTCGACGTTCGATTCGGTTACAGAATCGATCCCGGTTTCAGCGATCTTGCTGGCCGCCCGGCCTGATGCATCACACTTGGCTATTCAGACGGCGGTCTTGAGGACGCCCCCTGAGTGCTCGTAAGGAAATCAAAATCTCGACCTTGCCATCTCCGTAACATGCTGTTTTACAATACGTCGGTTCGCCAATTCATTTTCGCGACCACGAAATGCAAGGGCCGGGTTTCCCCGGCCCTGAAATCACCCGATCGCTGGGTCTGTTACTTCCAGCCGGACTGCTTCTCGCAATCCTTCATCGCCTTGGGATTGGCCTTTTCCCATACGGAGATGGAGCGAGTTTCGTTTTCGTCCATCTTGTCATTCATGCATACGCAGTACTTGCGGACCACTTCAGCGGTGGCGCCCTCGCCCTTGTTGTCCTTGATACACTGAGAAATCCACTTCCTGTCATCGGCATCGGCAAAAGCGGCTCCGCTGACCAGCATGGACAGCAAGAGGCACGTTGCGCTGATATTCAATTTCATCTGATTCTCCCAAAGTAGGCTGCATGAAAGGAGTCGCCATGCTACCCATCATGAGCTCAAAGTCAAGCTGGAGATCGGGATGATTTCAGCGCTTCAATCGCCCCATAACGATCATCGATGCCGGAGTAGCTGTGCTGGAACATCGCCATCTTCCCCCGCTCCTCCTCGCGAGAGGGAGCGGGGGAGATCATCGCTGGCAGAGGAAACGGTTGTCGCTCAGTCGCCAGCCGGGCCACGGGGAGGACGTGGACCACCCGGTCCGAAATGGCCGCCCGGCCCCATCCGTTCGATCTTGCTCTTGAAGAACAGGCGCGCTTTTTCCTTCTGCGCGGCGTCGAGAGTGTCGTAGACAGCCAGCCAGCGGTCGCGGCCGGCCTCGCGCTGCTTGCGAGCGGCATCCCTCAGTTCATCCATCTGCTTGATGATGGCGCGCAGGTCGGCGCCCGGTTTGCTGACGCTGGCCAGGATTTCCTCATGGTGCTTGCGCATCTGCTCGCGCATCTCGCGCATGCCGGACTTGCTGAACTGCTCTGCGTCCTGCCAGAGCGCTTCCTGTTTGGCGTCCAGCTTGAGGTCGTCGTGCAGGCGCGACATCTCCTTCTGATGGTATTGCATCCGTTGTTCCATCCGTCCACCGGGCGGGCCGCAGCGTTCTGGGCTCATGGCGAAAGCCGCACCGCCGACGCCAAGCGCCAGGACCAGTGCAGTGACGAGAATACGCGGTGAGAATTTTGATTTCATGGAGTGACTCCTGTCAGTGGGGTTGAACGATCGCGATCGGCGCTGTTCTCTGCTTTTTCGCGATGCCGCCATTGTGCCCTGGCCGGCATTGCAAACGATTTCATCACTGTGGCGTTGCGTTGCAAATTGTTTCTTTCACCCGGAGCACGGACGTCGACAGCATAGAATGCGGACAATCGCCACAGCCGCCACGACCATGAAAAAAATTCTCCTCATTGACGACGACGCCGAGTTGCGCCAGTTGCTCGCCACCTATCTTGGCCGGCACGGTTTCGACACCCTGCTGTTGCCCGATACGCGCCAACTCGATGCCTTTCTCGAACGCTACCAGCCGCAACTGCTGATCCTCGACCTGATGCTGCCCGGGGAAGACGGCCTGGCGGCGTGCCGGCGGCTGCGCTCGCGTGGCGAGACGCGGCCGGTGATCATGCTGACCGCGCGCGACGAGCCGGCCGACCGGGTAATCGGCCTGGAGATGGGTGCCGACGATTATCTCGGAAAACCTTTCGACCCGCGCGAGCTGGTCGCTCGCATCGAGGCGGTGTTGAGGCGTGGCACACGCTCGCCGGCGGCAGTGCCCGATTCCGCAGGCGGCGTCACACGCTTCGGCGAATGGCTTTTCGACCGGGCTGCGCGTCAGTTGTCGAGACAGGGTCAGGCGGTGGCACTGACCAGCGGCGAATTTGCGCTGCTGAACACCCTGATCAATCACGCCAACCAGGCGATGAAGCGCGAGCGTCTGCTGGAGTTGACGCGCGGCGACGCCAGCGAGTCCTTCGACCGCGCCATCGACGTTCAGATCCACCGCCTGCGGCGTCTGATCGAAGCCGATCCCGCCCACCCACGCTACCTGCAGACGGTGTGGGGAGTCGGCTACGTGTTCGTTCCGGATACCGTCGGCGATACCGACGCAGGATGAGACTCTTTCCCGCTTCGCTGGCTGGACGGACGGTACTGCTGGTGATTGCCGTGATCGCTGTCGCCGAGATTGCCACCTTCTCGTTGCTCGGGCATTTCCGCCGCAGCTCGCACGTCAATCAGACGGTGCAACTGATCGCCGGCCAGGTGCGTCTGTTGCAGGTAGTGCTGCCAGGACTCGGCGATGACGCTCGCCAGGCCCTGAGTGCGGCTGATGCCGGCGAGCAAGGGCTGCAGTTGCGTCCGGACGGCAGCGGGGTACCGACTCACCAGCCGCTCTTTCCTTTCGCGCGCCGCCTCGCCAATGACCTCACCGAACGTCTCGGAGAGCCGGTATTGCTCCGGCATGGCGGTCCGGGACAGCGCAGTGGCCTGTGGATCGGTTTCATGGCCGGCAACGAGCGCTGGTGGCTGCTGCTGCCGCCACCACGCTTCGAGCCGCAGGCGCTGCCCTCCGATCTGTGGTGGTTTCTGGCGCTGACGCTGGCCGCCGTGCTGTTGATCGCTGGCCTCTTCTTACACGGCATCGTCGGACCGCTGGCCCGCCTCGGCGATGCCGTCGCGGCAACCGGCGACGGCGCGGCATGCACGGCAACGCCGGAAGGTCCGCGTGAGGTGCGGCGTCTGGCCGAGCGTCACAACACCATGCTGGGCCAGTTGGCGGCAGCGGCAGCCGAGCGCCGCGAGATGCTCGCCGGCCTGACGCACGATCTGCGCGCACCGCTGACACGCTTGCGCCTGCGTCTGGCGCTGCTCACCGGCGACCAGCAGGGGAGCGGTGATTGTGCCGGTCTGGTGCGCGACGTCGACGACATGGAACGGATCGTCGGCCAATGCCTGGCTTTCCTGCGTAGCGAACACCCCGAGGGGGCGGCGATGGCGCCGCTCTTGATCGCGACACTGCTGCAGGAGGCGGTCTCGCGCCAGCGCGAACTCGGCCGCGCCGTCGAATTGACGGTCAGCGCCGCTGCGGTGCAATGCCGGGTGGCAATGACCCCCGGCAATCTGCAGCGGCTGCTCGACAACCTGATCGACAACGCCCTGCAGCATGGTGCGCCACCGGTCGAAGTACAGTTGGTACGGGACAGTGCCGGCGTCGTAGCGCTGCGTGTGCGTGACCACGGGCCGGGAATTGCCGGCGCGGATCGCGGCCGCGCCCTCGAACCCTTCGCCCAGCTCGAACCGGCGCGCGCCACCGACGGCAGTTGCGGACTCGGTCTGGCGATCGTGCGGCGTATCGTCACCGGCTGTGGGGGTGAGCTACTGTTGGCCGACGCGCCCGGCGGCGGCCTGGAAGTTCTCGTTCGCCTGCCGGCCCGCTGAACAGGCCTGAGTGCGGCCATCGGCAGGGCATGCACCTTGATCGTGGTGCGGAACTTCCGGATACTCACCAGGCCCAATCACCACTTTACCGGAGATTCTTCACATGAACGAGCAGGAACAGCAAGCCATTCTCACCCTCTGCCTGATGGCCGCCTTTGCCGACGGTCACAAGAATGAATCCGAGCGCGCCGAACTCAAGCGCATCGCCGACGCCCTGGCTAGCGAGGGATCGATCAACCTCGCCGCGCTCTATCAGGACGTGCTGCTCAAGCGGGTCTCGATGGCATCGACAGTGGCCGCGCTGACGACCCCGAACGCGCGGCAGCTCGCCTTCGAAATGGCGGTCTGCGTCTGTGACGCCGACGGCGTGCAAAGCGCTGCCGAACAGGCTTTTCTCGCCGACCTGCAGAGCGCGCTTGCGATCGACCTGCAGCAGTCGGCAGCCTACAGCCGGCAGGCGGAAACCATCGCGGCATTGCCGCTCGGCGCAGGCGCCAGCGGCAGCACGCCACTGCCGCCGCCGGCCCCCGCGCCTCTTGGTGCTGTCGAGCATGCATCGACACTGAGCGAGGCGGAAATGGACAAGATGATTCTCAATGCGGCGATCCTCAATGGCGCACTCGAACTGTTGCCGGAATCGCTGTCGACGATGGCGATCATCCCGCTGCAGATGAAACTGGTCTATCGCATCGGCAAATCCCATGGTTTCGAACTCGATCGCGGCCATATCAAGGATTTTCTCGCCACGCTCGGTGTCGGGCTGACCTCGCAATATCTCGAACAGGCCGGCCGCAAACTGCTCGGCGGTCTGCTCGGCAAGGTTGGCGGCGGCCTGTTGCGCGGTCTTGGCAAACAGGCGGTCAGTTCAGGAATGAGTTTCGCCAGCACCTATGCGCTCGGGCACATCGCCAAACGCTACTATGCCGGTGGTCGCAGCTTCTCGGCGCCGATGCTGCGCACCGCTTTCGACGACATGCTCGGCGAAGCCAAAGGGCTGCAAGGTCGTTACCTGCCCGAGATGCAGGCCAAGGCACGGACGCTCGATACTGCCCAGATCATCGAACTGGTCAGGCAGGGCTGATTTCCTGATACGTTCACGCGCTTCGCACGGCGCAGCGATGCCGCCGGCTCGTCACCGATCTTCTGAAACGATCCCCCCATGCTCACCTTCGATAATCGTTTTCTGCGCGAACTGCCGGGTGACCCCGAGCGAAGCAATGTGTCGCGGCAGGTCTTCGGTGCCTGCTGGTCGCCGGTCGATCCGACGCCCGTCACCGCGCCGAGACTGCTCGCACATTCGCGCGAGGTGGCGGCGGCGCTCGATCTCGACGAACAGGCGATGGCTGCACCGGAATTGCTCGCCGCGCTGGCTGGTAATGGACGGCTGCCCGGCATGGCGACCTATGCCAGTTGCTACGGTGGCCACCAGTTCGGGCAGTGGGCCGGCCAGCTCGGCGACGGCCGTGCGATCCTGCTCGGCGAAGTGATCAACCATCAGGGGCAGCGCTTTGAACTGCAGCTCAAGGGGGCCGGCCCGACGCCCTACTCGCGCCGCGCCGACGGCCGCGCGGTGCTGCGCTCGTCGATTCGCGAGTTCCTGTGCAGCGAGGCGATGCACCACCTCGGCGTGCCGACGACACGCGCACTGAGTCTCGTCGGAACCGGTGAAACGGTCATTCGCGACATGTTCTACGATGGTCATCCGGTTGCCGAGCCGGGCGCGGTGGTCTGTCGGGTTGCGCCCTCGTTCACCCGTTTCGGCCATTTCGAGCTGCTGGCAGCGCGCGGCGATCGTGCTTTGCTGCAGCGCCTGGTCGAGTTCACCCTGGCACGCGACTTCCCCGAACGGGTCGCCGCTGGCCCTGCGAACGACCTGGCTGCCTGGTTCAGGGAAATCTGCGAACGCACCGCGCGCCTGATGGTGCACTGGATGCGCGTCGGCTTCGTACATGGGGTCATGAATACCGACAACATGTCGATTCTCGGTCTGACCATCGATTACGGCCCCTACGGCTGGGTCGACAATTTCGACCCCGGCTGGACGCCGAACACCACCGACGCATCGACCCGGCGCTACTGCTTTGCCCGGCAACCGGCGATCGCGCTCTGGAATCTCGAACGGCTGGCCGAAGCGCTGGCGATGCTGATGCCCGAACCTGGCGAACTGGCCGACGCCCTCGAACATTACGGAGAGGTATATGCCCACGAATTCCGCGCTGCCTACGCCGCCAAATTGGGCCTCGAACGCTGGCAGGACGACGATGTCGATCTGCTCGAGGACCTCTACGGGCTGATGCATCGGGCGGAAATCGACATGACCGAGTTTTTCCGCAGCCTGGCCAGCCTGGACATCGGGCAGCCGAGCGTCGAGGTCGTGCAGGAATCGTTCTACCGTCCGGATCTCCGACAGCGCTTTGCCGGCGATCTGCTGCAGTGGCTGCAGCGCTACGCTGCCCGCCTGCGACAGGAAGGGCTACCGGCAGATCGACGGGCGGCGCGGATGAACGCCGCCAACCCGCGCTACGTGCTGCGCAACTACCTCGCGCAGCAGGCGATCGACCTTGCCGAACAGGGTGACCTGCGGCGGGTCGATGACCTGCTCGAGATCTTGCGCCGGCCTTATGATGAGCAGCCGGGACGGGAAGCGTTCAGTACCAAGCGACCCGATTGGGCGAGACATCGGGCGGGGTGTTCGATGCTCTCCTGCAGTTCGTGAGAAAGGTCGCAAAAAAAGGAGCCAAATCATGAAAGTCGTCAAAGCGCTGGTTTTGCTGGCCCTGTTCTGCGCTGGACAGGTCGCTGCTGCCCAGGCTCTGCTGATCAACGAGCCGCCGCCGAGGGGGGTCCCGCCCATCCTCCTGCGCACGCCGGAAGCGGTACAGCCGATCCGGCTGACCCGCGTCAACGTCGATGTGCTGGTGCTTGGCCGCCTGGCGAAGAGCACGGTCGAAATGACCTTCCACAATCCCAATGCCCGCGTACTCGAAGGAGAACTGCAATTCCCCCTGCTCGACGGTCAGGAGGTCAGTGGTTTAGCGCTCGATTTCGACGGCAAGTGGCGGCCGGCAGTACCTGTTGACAAGGCTCGCGGTCAGGAGGTCTTCGAGGAGGTGACGCGGACCCGGGTCGACCCGGCCCTGCTGGAAGCCACCCAGGGCAACAACTACAAGTTGCGCATCTACCCGATTCCGGCGCAAGGCGACCGCAAGGTATCGCTGACGATCAGCGAACATCTGCCGGCAAGACGTGATGGGACGGCGCTGCTGCGCCTGCCTTTGGCATTCGGCGAACGGCTGGGGAATTTCGATCTGCGGATTCAGGCACCCGGCCTCAAGGCCGATGCGGCCAGGGTAGTGCGCGGCCTGAGCGGTGCCCGCTGGGAGAACCGCGAAGGCGGCGCGACGCTGACATGGCATCGCCGCGATGATCAGCCGGAACCTCTCGCCGAAGTGAGCCTCTCGCCACCGACCGGCCCGCTGATGACCGTGGAGGAGTTCGGCGGCAAACGGTACTTCTACGCCGAACTGCCGGGGCCGGGGATACCCCCTGCCGCACGACCGAAACCAGGGCAGTTGGCCCTGGTCTGGGACGCTTCGGGTTCCGGTGCGCAGCGCCAGCACGGGCGCGAATTTGCCCTGCTCGACGCCTATTTCAAGGCCCTCGGCAATGGCCAGGTGCGGCTGACACTGGCCCGCGACAGCGCCGAGGACGGCGGCAATTTTGTCGTCAAGGGAGGCGACTGGTCGGCCCTGCGCGCGCGCCTGGAACAGGTGATCTATGACGGTGCCACCAACATGGCGGCTTTTCGCCCACCCGCCGCGGCGGACGCCGTGCTGCTCTTCTCCGATGGTCTGGGCAATTTTTCTGCCCAGACCATGCCCGATTTCGACCTGCCGCTGTTTGCCGTCAGCGCCGCAGCGGCGGCCGATGGCGAACGCTTGCGCCAGGCCGCGACAAAAAGCGGTGGCGTCTATATCGATCTGCTCGCGACTTCGCCGACGGCGGCGGCAGCGGCACTGCGCAGCGTCGGCCCAGGCCTGGCCAGCCTACGTTCCAACGGTGCGCAAGAACTGGTGGCAGCGCCGCTCGATCCGGAATCGGGGCGCCTGGCGGTGACCGGCATCCTGACCGAGCCGACTGCGGTGCTCGATCTGGAATGGCGCAAGCCCGGCGGCGGGATCCAACGTCAGCAAGTCCGGGTCGGCAGCACGAACGCGCTGCCGGCCAGTTTTGCGGCGCAGGCCTGGGCACGCCTGCGGCTGCAGCAGTTGTTGCCGGAGCGGAGCCTCCATCGGACGGCCATTGCCCGTCTCGGCAAGTCCTTTGGCCTGGTCACACCGGGCACCTCGCTGATCGTTCTGGATCGCGTCGAAGACTATGTGCGCCATGAAATCCCGCCCCCCGCCGAGCTGCGTGACGACTACGAGCGGCTTGCGGCAAGCCGTCGGCAACAGGCCGAACGGGACCGCGCCAGTCACATCGAAGACATCGCGCGTCGCTTCAAGGAAAAACAGGCCTGGTGGGAACGCGACTTCCCCAAGGGAGATCGCCCGCCAGTGAGGCAGGAAGCCAAAGTGGCAGCGGCCGCAGGAGCCGCACCCGGCATGATGATGGAACGAAGCCAGCGCGCTTCGGCAGCACCACCGGCGCCTGCCCCGGCCACCGCTGCACCGATGCCGAGGATGGACGCAGCCGCCCCGGCGAGCAAGGCGAAGCTTGCCGATGCCGAAGCACCCGTCGCCCGGATCCAGCTCAAGAAATGGCTTCCCGACGCGCCTTATGCGGAACGCCTGCGCAAGACAGAAGCCGACCAGCTTTATCGCGTCTATCTCGACGAGCGACCCGCCTACCTGAACAGTACGGCCTTCTTTCTCGACGTGGCCGACATTTTCTTCGAGCGTGGCCGCCCGGAACTGGCGCTGCGCATCCTCTCCAACCTGGCCGAGATGGATCTCGAAAACCGTCACATCCTGCGCATTCTGGGCTACCGCCTGCTGCAGGCGAAACGGGCCGACCTTGCCGTGCCGGTGCTGCAACGCGTCCTCGATCTGGCGCCCAACGAACCGCAGTCCTGGCGTGACCTCGGACTGGCACAGGCAGAAACCGGCGACCGGCAGCAGGCCGTGGCGTCGCTCTACCAGGTGGTGACCCGCCCCTGGCACAATCGCTTCCCGGATATCGAACTGGTGGCCCTGGCGGAAATGAACGCGCTGATCGCCACCTCGCCATCAGGAATCGACACCTCGGCGATCGACCCACGTTTTCTGCGCAATCTGCCGCTCGATTTGCGCGTGCTCCTGGCCTGGGATGCCGACAATACCGACATCGACCTCTGGGTCACCGACCCCAACGGGGAAAAGGCCTACTATGGCAACCGCCTGACCTATCAGGGTGGCGCCATGTCACGCGATTTCACCGGGGGTTACGGACCCGAGGAGTTTTCCCTGAAAAAGGCCAAGCCCGGCCGCTACCTCGTGCAGGCGCAGTTCTACGGACACCGCCAGCAAGTGGTCGCGGGCGCGACGACACTCAGCCTGCGCCTGTATACTGCTTTCGGCAGCGCCGCCCAGAAGGAAGAGTGGCTGACCCTGCGGCTCAAGGGGCAGCGCGAGGTGGTGACGGTAGGTGAATTCGTGGTCGGCCAATAATGCCGATGTTATTGGGCAGGTTGCCCGACGTTGCCCCCGTTCCAGGTGTGGTGGACACCGTCGTCCTTGCCCTGATACCTGAAAGGGAAGTCGTCGCCGTAGGTCAACACTGCCCCGGCCTGCACCGGCAAGGTCAGCACATCGAGTACGGTGGCAAAGGGCAGCAGAAAAAGGCCGGTCAGTTTCCGATCCTGGGTCTCTGCCGGAACATTCACGCCCAGGTAGTTGCGGTCCACGGTTTGCGACAGGATGCACCCGGTATTGAGAAGGACGGTGCCGACGACCAAAGTCACGACCCGTATCAGACGGTTAGGCATTTTCTCTCCTTCAGGCGACGATCAGGCCAGGGGGATCTGATCGGCTACCCGGTGAATAATCATTGAACAAACTCGGCGTTGCCGCCGCCAATCAGGATCCGCTAGGGCCTTGATGACTATACCACTATTCATTGCCCATCCACATGCCCACCCCTAACCGGAATACACGACCGTCGCCGCTTCACCGGCCGCCCTGGGTTTGATCGCCCCGATGACCACCGCCGCTTCACCGGCCGCATGCAGGATCTGCAAGGCCTGTTGCACGTCCTCGCGAGCGACGACGACGACCATGCCGATCCCGCAGTTGAAGACGCGATGCATTTCGCTATCGGCAACGCCGCCTTCTCGCTGCAGCCAGTCAAAGAGCTTCGGGCGAGACCACGCCGCCTGCGCGATCTCGGCCTTGACTGCGGGCGGCAGGATGCGCGGCACGTTGCCAGTAAGGCCACCGCCGGTGATGTGCGCCAGGCCCTTGACCGGCAGCGCCTGCATCAGCGCCCGCAAGGCTTGCACGTAAATCCTCGTGGGCGCCAGGATGGCCTCGGCGAACGTCGTTTCGCCGTCGAAGGCCTGTGTCAGGTCGGGCTGCGCGCGACTGATGATTTTCCTCAGCAGCGAATAGCCGTTGGAATGCGCACCCGATGACGGCAGACCGAGCAGCACGTCCCCCGGAATGATCGTCGAGCCGTCGATGATCGCCGCTTTCTCGACGACGCCGACGGCGAAACCGGCGAGATCATATTCGCCTGCCGGGTACATGCCCGGCATTTCGGCTGTTTCACCGCCGATCAGCGCGCAGCCGGCAAGTTCGCAGCCTTTGGCGATGCCCTTGACGACATCGGTAGCGGTCTCGACGTCGAGCTTGCCACAAGCGAAATAATCGAGAAAAAAAAGCGGCTCGGCGCCCTGGACGAGGATGTCGTTGACGCTCATCGCCACCAGATCGATGCCGATGGTGTCGTGCCGCTGCAGTTCGAAGGCGAGCTTGAGCTTGGTACCGACGCCATCGGTGCCGGACACCAGTACCGGCTCGCGGTAGCGTCTGGGAACTTCGAAAAGCGCACCAAAACCGCCGATGCCGCCGAGTACGCCCTCGCGCAGGGTTTTTCCGGCGAGGGGTTTGATCCGTTCGACGAGTTGATCGCCGGCGTCGATGTCGACACCGGCATCGCGATAGGAGAGAGATTCTATAGTCATGAATGAGAGGATCCCGAGCAAGGCTGGCAGGTGCAGTGCAGTGGTAGAATGTGCCATTTTCGAACGTCTGAAACCCAATCTTATCCGAAATGGCCCTTCCGCGTGCCGATCGCAGTGCCTCCGCCTCCGCTTGAACCCCGTCCGATGCGCCAGTTGATTCTTGAACTGCTGCCTGACGCCCCCCCCAGCTTCGACAATTTTGTCGCCGGCAGCAATGCCGAAGCGTTGACCGGCTTGGCCGCCTGGCTGGCGCCGGCCAACCGCGAATCGGTTTTCCTTTTCTGGGGAGAAGCCGGCGCCGGCAAATCACATCTGCTGCAGGCCTGCCAGGCTGCGTACAGCGACGCGCGCGTGGACCCGGATCTGTCCCGAATTGCCCCCACCGGCGAGTTCTACGCCGTCGACCACGTCGAGGCGCTCGGCGAGACTGGCCAGATCGTCCTCTTCAACCTGATCAATCGCCTGCGCGCCAGCGGCGGCCGTCTGCTTGCCGCCGCCGATGTGCCACCGCTGCGCCTGACCCTGCGCGAAGACCTGCGTACACGGCTCGGTAGCGGCCTGCTCTATCGCCTGAGGCCGTTGAGCGACGCCGAGAAACTGGCGGCGCTTGCCGAACAGGCCAGAATGCGGGGGCTGGTGCTGCCGCCCGAGGCGTTCAGCTACCTGTTTGCGCGGGCGCCGCGCGACATGCGCAGCCTGGCAGCCTTGCTGGTGGCAATCGACCGTTATTCGCTCGAACAGAAGCGCCCCATCACCCTGCCATTGTTGCGTGAGGTCATGCAGACCTTGGTAACTGGCTGACCCGCCCGAAAGCAAAGCATGGATCTTGCCCTCTTCGACCTCGACAATACCCTGATTGCCGGTGACAGCGACTTTGAATGGGCGCAGTTCCTGATCGGCAAGGGGATTCTCGACCGTGCCTTGTATGAAGCCAAGAACATCGAATTCTACGAGCAGTACAAGGCCGGGACCCTCGACATCGACATTTTTCTCGATTTCCAGCTCCGGCCGTTGGCGGCCCATCCCCGCGCCTTGCTCGAATCCTGGCAGCGCGAGTTCCTTTCCCGACAGATCCTGCCATTGGTCAGCGAACAGGCGCGGCGGCTGGTTCGCGGGCATCTCGACAGTGGCGCCCTGTGCGCCATCGTCACTGCTACCAACAGCTTCGTCACCGGTCCGATCGTCCGCGAGTTCGGAATCGCGCATCTGATCGCCACCATTCCGGCACAGGAGAACGGCCAGTTCACCGGTCGGCCGCGCGGCCTGCCATCGTTCCGGGAAGGCAAGATCGTCCGCGTCGAGGCCTGGCTCGAAGCGCTCGGACTGTGGTGGAGCAGCTTCGACCGGAGCTGGTTCTACAGCGACTCGCAAAACGATCTGCCCTTGCTTTCCAAGGTCAGCAACCCGGTGGTGGTCGACCCCGATGCGACGCTACGCGCACACGCCGAAGCTGCGGCCTGGCCGATCATGAGCCTTCTCGGGTGAGCACATCGGGAAAACGCCGGCCGCCGACCGTGGCCATATCCGTTATCATGCGCTGCGCCATAGCAGCGAGCAGAAACCATCCTCAATGATCCGCAAGTTCATCTCCCGCGTCTTCGGACGCCATCACCCCGGCAAGCACAGCGAACCGGCCATCCTCGCCGCCGCCCAGCATGGGCTGCAGCGTGAGGACATCAGTCGTGGCTGCCGGCGCACCATCGAAACCCTGCAGGAAAATGGCTACCAGGCGTACATCGTCGGTGGCGCCGTGCGCGATCTGCTGGCCGGCCTGACGCCGAAGGACTTCGATGTCGCCACCAATGCGACGCCGGAACAGGTTCGCCACTGCTTTCGCCGTTCGCGCATCATCGGCCGCCGTTTCCAGATCGTGCATGTCAGCATGGGCACGGAAATCATCGAGGTAACCACTTTCCGCGGCCACCACGGGGAAGAGAGCGGCAACAAGGCGCTGACCGATGAACAGGGTCGAGTGCTGCGCGACAATGTCTTCGGTAGCCAGCTGGAAGACGCCGCGCGCCGGGATTTCACGGTCAACGCGCTGTATTACGACCCGACCTCCGAAACCATCGTCGATTACCACCACGGCGTTGCCGACCTGCGCCAGAAAACCCTGCGCATGATCGGCGACCCGAAAACCCGCTACCGCGAAGATCCGGTGCGCATGCTGCGCGCCGTCCGCCTGGCGGCAAAGCTGAGCCTGTCGATCGATCCCGAAGCGCGCCGGCCGATCCGCGAGATGGGCAGCCTGATCGAGAACGTTCCGCCCTCACGCCTGTTCGACGAGATGCTCAAGCTGCTCACCTCGGGGCACGCCGTCCGCTGCGTCAGGGAACTCCGCGAAGAGGGACTGCACCACGGGCTGCTGCCGCTGCTCGACGTGATTCTAGACCAGTCGCTCGGCGAACGATTCGTCATGCTGGCACTGGAAAGCACCGACCGTCGCGTTCGCGAAGGCAAACCGATCTCACCCGGCTTCCTTTTTGCCACCCTGTTCTGGCACGAGGTGCTGGCCAAGTGGGAACCGCTCAAGGCACGCGGTGAACCGGCCATCCCGTCCCTCTTTCTAACGATGGACGAAGTCCTCGATGTGCAGGCCGAAAAGCTCGCGATCACCCGCCGGATTGCCGGCGACATCAAGGAGATCTGGGCTTTGCAGCCCCGCTTCGAGCAACGCTCCGGCAAACGCCCCTACGGCGTCCTGCAGCAGCCGCGCTTCAAGGCAGGCTACGATTTCCTGCTGCTGCGGGTCGAGTCGGGCGAAGTCGATCAAGCCGTCGGCGAATGGTGGACAGCTTTTCTCGCTGCCAGCGACGAGGGACGCGCCGCCATGCTACTGCCAGCAGCGTCTGGAGAAACCAGAAAACGTCGCCGGCGGCGTCGCCCGCCGGCCGACAACGGGCAGGATGCCACGCTCCCGGAATAAAGCGCCGCGCACCGGCGAAGTCTCCCTGGCCGACGCCACCACAATGGGAGAAGAGTTCTTCACGGACAGCCCGTACGCTGATCCGGGATCGCCGGAGGGAGGCAGGCGGCCGCCAAATGTACCTGGCGTCTCGCACCTGGCCTTCGTCGCGCTCGGCGCCAATCTCGCCGATCCACAAGCCCAGTTGCGTGCAGCCGCAGCGGCGCTGGCCGACCTGCCCGAATCGCGACTGTTGCAGGTCTCTTCGCTCTATCGCACGGCACCGGTGGGTATCCGTGGCCAGCCCGATTTCATCAACGCAGTAGCGGCCATCAGGACCGACCTTGACCCGCAGCAGTTGCTCGACGCGCTGTTCGTCGTCGAGCGCCGCTTCGGTCGCCGCCGCGAGTTCCACCATGCCCCGCGCACCCTCGACCTCGACCTGCTGCTCTACGATCAACGGGTGGTCGATAGCCCACGACTCAGCGTGCCGCACCCGCGCATGCACCTGCGCGCTTTCGTGCTGGCCCCTTTGCTGGAGATTGCGCCGCTCTGCCGCATTCCCGGCCGCGGTACCGCCGCCGCCTGGCTGCCGGCAGTCAGCAGACAGACCATCGAGAGGCTTGAATGATCGCTGAGTGCGCGACCAACCTGACGCCTTGTTCTCTGGCCACCCAGGATCGTAGGCAGATCAAGGGGTGAGGGCATGATGGGCTTGGCGAAGAGGCCTCGCGGGTGGTGTATGTTGTTGACTGTTCCTGGCCACGGGCGGATTTGAGCCCCCTGCCGCAGCGGTGCTCCGTGCGCCCGCTCTGCCGATGATAGTGGTGAATCCGGGGCAGAAAAGGGGTGGCTTCAGGGGCGCCTTCAGGGGCGCCTTAAACCGCCAAAAATTTTACTACAATTATATGGTTACGGGGAATTCGGCAATATGCCATCAGAGTTCGAGGGCCATGTCCCTGCCCCCGACCCCTCGCCCGCCAGTGGAAAGGGGAGATTCGTGAGTCGCTGACGCGACTTTCAAACAAAATCTCGATAAGGACTCATCAAATGGCGAACTTGAGCTTCTCAACGACCAACTGGGCGGCGTGGTTTGCAACACCCAACCAACTTGCACAGCAGCTCTCGCAGTCGATGACGCGGGCAATCGTCCTCCTTGAGGATTTAGAAATCAATTCCGAGAGCCTGACTCCAACCACCTATGCGGCGCAGTTTGACAACCAGGGAACGCTCAACATGAGTGGCCAAGGGTTCGACACTGACGTCTGGGTCATCGACGAGATCAGATACTCGGAGCCGGACCCCTCTGGCAACACGTTCACCTTTGCCGGCAATCTGCACTTCGAGAACGACGGTGAAAGCATTTTTGGAACCCTCTCGAACCTGAGCTTCAGGTTCTTTGACCTTGAAATGTCGGCTGCGGGAAGCCTCGGCTTCGATACCAGCGGCAAGGGTTCCGGCAGCTATAACCGCATCATGTACAGGCAATCCGGCTGGACATTCGAGTCGGCTGGCAACGTGAGCTATCAGGGGTTTCAGGCGAGCGGAACACTTGACTATCTGACCGTCACTTCCCCCCAGGGGGATCGGTTTTCGGTGAGCAACTCGGCCAAACTCACAGCCCCGATTCTCAACGGCATCCAGAGCACGGGCAAGGGCATGGGATTCTTTCTCTCGGAGAGTTTCCTCGACGGCAACGACACCCTTACCGCAAGTGAGCGCAACGACGGGTTCAGCGGCTATGCCGGCAACGATGTCTTGCTTGGTGGCGATGGTCATGACACTCTCACCGGTGGCGCGGGCAATGATACGCTCGACGGCGGCAGTGGTGTCGACAGCGCAATGTTCAGCGGCAAGATCGCCCAGTATAGCTGGACCACAACCGGTGACGTCCTCCGGGTCCAGGCGAATGCCGGTAGCGATGGCATGGACACCCTCAGCGGGATCGAGCGGCT
The DNA here is from genome assembly GCF_000584975.1 of Candidatus Accumulibacter cognatus. Lineage (NCBI taxonomy): Bacteria > Pseudomonadati > Pseudomonadota > Betaproteobacteria > Candidatus Accumulibacter > Candidatus Accumulibacter cognatus. The sequence goes on from NZ_JDST02000059.1 coordinate 98,688, forward strand.
CGGCTTTGCCGACCAGAGCCTCGCGTTCGATGTGGCCGCCGGCAACGCCGGCACCACCGCCAGAATCCTGGGCGTGGTCTTCGGACCGTCATTCGTCACCAACAAGACCTACGCAGGCATTGCGCTCTCCTTGCTCGACGGCGGCATGAGCTCCGACGATCTCATCGCACTGGCGCTGCGGGTGAAGCTTGGCGAACATTATTCCAATGCGGCAGAAGTGGAAGCCCTTTATCAGAACCTCTTTGGCCATGCACCGACCACCGCCGAAGTGACTTTCTGGTCGACTGCCATCAATACAGGCCAATTCTCCCAGGTTTCCCTTGCCAAGGCTGCCGCCAATCTCGACATCAATGCTGTCAACATCGACCTTGTTGGCCTGATGCAGACCGGGCTGGGCTACTTGCCATTCACTTGAAATCAGGACGGACCAACAGTACGGAATGGCATTGTTCGTGACGCGGATCTCACCCTTGAACGGTTTCTGCAACTTCTGCAGCGGTACCCGCCCAACCCTGCGCGCAAGCGTGGGGGCATGCCGGATCGTCTGCAAAGACAATGGACAGGTGATTGCCGCCGACATGACCGTACTGATGCGTCCGGTCTTTCCAAGCGGAAGAACCAGCAGGATCATTGAGGAGCTTGAACTCGATACTTGAGGTGCTTGAACTCGATACAATTGTATTGTCGGAATGTTCACCAGACGTGGTAGCGACCGAGTAGTTGCTGCGTATTGCGGGCGTTGCCGGACAGCCGGGATTCAGACGAGCAGACTGATTCAATACAACTGAAGTTTAGACACTCG